>JBOIFB010000398.1:0-2242 GCA_050741415.1 Burkholderiales bacterium
CGCCAAGGTGATCTACTCCGAAGGCGAGGCGCAGGCGGCCGAGAAACTGCTGGAGGCCGGCGCCAAGCTCGCCACCCAGCCCGAGGCGATGCAGCTGCGCTACCTGCAGATCCTGACCGAGATCGCCAGCGACAAGAGCAACACGATCGTGTTCCCGGTGCCGGTCAACTTGCTCGGGGCGTTAGGCGAACTGGTGAAGCGCAGCGGCAACTGAGCGCGCGGCATAGCGCCGCTTCTCCCTAGGCTAGGGCCGGTCCTAGACCCAGCCGGCGCAGTGCCGCGAGCCGTTCGACTTGGATTTCCGTTACGGGCGAATGTAGGACCAGCCTTCGGACTGGCGCTTCATGATCTCGATCACTCCCCCCGGAACCACGCCCACGCCGCCGATCAAGTCGGCCTTGGTCAGCTTCATCTTCTTCATCGTGGTGGCGCAGGCGGACAGCTGCACGCTCTGATCGAGCGCGCCGTTGATGCGCGGCGCGACTTTGGAGCCGTTCTTGAACATGCCGAGCCCCGGGCCGTAGGCCACGATCTCGACCTCGACCTTGTCCTTGCCGAGCGCCTGCTGGATGTTCTGTGCGTTGTTGAGCGCCAGGTTCCACTTTTTCGGGTCCGCGTCGCTGACCTGGATGACGACGTGCGACATGGACGTTTCGCCCGCGGCGAGCGCGGTCGGTGCGGCCGCGAAGCCGGCCAGGCCGGCGATGAGGCTTACTGCTGCGAGTGCTTGTTTCATGGAATTTCCTCTTTGCTTTCTCTTTCTGTTGATTCCCTCGGACGCAAGGGCTGCCCGCGGCGGGCATGAGACGCGAACACCGCTCATTCTATTCCATCGAACCAAGGCGCAGCACCGCTCAGGGCCTTGCGTAGGCCCAGCCTTCGAGCTCCCGCTGCATGATGTGCGCGAGGCCGGTCTTGACGAAATCGACCCCGCCCAGCATGTCGTCGCGCTTCAGACCGAGCGTGGTCATGGTGTTCTCGCACGCGATCACGCGGATGCTCTCGTCGATCACCTGCGTGACGCGGTCGCGCCAGTCCGACTCGGCCTCGAGCATGCGGATGGCCGGCCCGTAGACCACGATCTCGATCTGCACCTTGTCCGGCCCGAGGTCGTGGCGCACGTTGCGCGCGTTAGCGAGCGCGAGGCCCCACACCTTGGGGTTCTCGTCGCTGATCTGGATCACCAGGCGCTGCGGCTTGTCCTGCGCGAGGGCAGGCCCGGCGAGGGCCGCGCCGAGCAGCGCGGCGGCGAACAGGTATCTCATGGCGCAATCCTTCCGATGACGCGACAGACGCATTATCCGTCGCCGCCGAGCGCACGGCCGGTCACCCGGCGTACCAGGGTCTTGAGCGCCGCGGGCGGATCGACGAAGCGGCAGCCGGCGCGCCGCGCCCGGCGGCCGTCCTTGAGCCGCACCGGCTCCGAGTACCTGACTTCCATGTCGACGCTCACCGGGCCGATCGTCGGATGCTCGATGATGCAGCCCCTGAGCACGGTGCCGGGCTCGAGCGTGATGCCCGGATGGTAGAGCAGGACGGCGACCCCGGCCGGGCTGATGTCGACCACGTGCGCGTCGAACGACATCACGCCGCCGGCGTCCGCGACGCAGTGCAGCGGCAGGTCTCGTACCGGCGCCGCGCGGTCCTCCGCCCTGCGCTGGTGGCCGGACATGAGCTCGGGATAGCGCAGGCGGATCGCCTCCTGCGCCCCGTGGCGCACCGGACGCGGCTCGGCGGCGACGAACTCCACCTGCCATGCGCCCAGGGCGCAGGCGAAGACGCAACGCGGGCGCGCGAGCAGCGCGGCGTCGGCCGCCGAGTCGGCGCCGCGGCCGACGACGATGAACTGCATCTGGGGGTCGATCCACACCAGGTGCGAGGCAAAAGGCGGCCTGCCGCTCTGGAGTTGTGCGGTGATCGGTTCCCCGCGGTCGCGCAGCGCTACCAGAACGCGCATGATTTCGTACGGCGACTTCGAAAGCAATCCCGTCGCGCTCGGCGGCATGCGGGCTCCGGACGGCACCATCGCGCCTAGCGCAAGCCGACGACGGCTTCGATCTCGAGGCTGATCGGAGCATGCAGCCCTTGCGGCTGGTATTCCCGTCGTTTCATGGTGCGCCCCTCGTGACCGGGTTTACGTAACTTTACGCCACGGAGAACACACGCTAACGTGCGCCGCGCAAACTTTCGCACGTCTGGACAACAAAGGAATGGACATGAGTCAAAATGCACAAAACAAGCC
>JBOIFB010000399.1:0-2240 GCA_050741415.1 Burkholderiales bacterium
AGCTTGACCCGCGCGTTGGATGGGCCCGAGAGGTCGCCGCCTCCGTAGTAATAGGTCCACTGCGTGAAGCGCTCGCCGCCGGTCCCGTCGGGCTCGGCGCATGATGATTTCCTTGCCGCCCAAGTATATCGCTGGAGCGAACCGTGAAAGTCGAGATTGAACAGGGAATCTACGACCTCTACGACGAATACTGCCACGGCAGGATCGACCGGCGCGAGTTTCTCAAGCGCGCGGCGGTCCTGAGCGCCGGCGGCTTCGCGATGGCGCAGGCGCTGCTGCCGCGTTATGCGCGCGCGCAGACAGTCTCGTTCACCGACCCGCGAATCCGGGCGCGTTATGTGGGCTATCGCTCGCCGGGCGGGAACTCCGGCGCGATGCGCGGCTATCTCGTGCAGCCGGCCGGCCAGGGGCGCTTCCCCGCGGTGCTGGTGATCCACGAAAACCGAGGCCTCAATCCGTACATCGAGGACGTGGCGCGGCGCCTGGCCGTCGACGGCTTTCTCGCGCTCGCGCCGGACGGCCTTGCGCCGGTCGGGGGCTATCCCGGCAACGACGACGACGGGCGCGAATTGCAGGCGAAGCTCGATCAGGCGAAGCTGCACAGCGACATGCTGAACAGCGCGCGTTGGCTCAAGTCGCACGCGCTCTCCAGCGGCAAGCTGGGCGCGGTGGGGTTCTGCTGGGGCGGCGGAATGGTGAACCAGCTCGCGGTCGCGCTCGGCGCGGAGTTCGGCGCAGGGGTGCCGTTCTACGGCGCGGCGCCGCAGCGCGAAGCGGTGGCGCGCATACGCGCGCCGCTCTTGCTGCACTTCGCGGACAACGATCCACGCATCAACGCGATGTGGCCTGACTACGAAGCTGCACTCAAGGCGGCCGGCGTGCGCTACGAGGCGCACCGCTATCCCGGCACCCAGCACGGATTCCACAATAACTCGACGCCGCGCTACCGCGCGGAGGCGGCGCAGCTGGCCTGGACGCGCACGGTCGAGTTCTTCAGGAAGAACCTTTCCTGAGCTTTTTCTTCGGTTTGCGGTACTGAAGCAGGTCGCCGATCAAGCGCTCGAACGGGTCGCGGCGCGTGAGCTTGCGCGCCTGGGCGCGCGTCACGAGGCGGAAATGGCGCACGTCCTCGAGCATCTCGGCGACTTCCCAGGCGTCCTTCTCGCCCGCGGCCCAGAGCGCCGGTTCGACGCGGCGCAGGTCGAAGGGCAGCGAGTATTCGCGCAGCGACTTGTACTCGCGCTTGTTCGAGTACTCGTGCAGGTAGGACATCGCCAGCTCGCGCAGGCTGCGGTACACCGGGTCGCGCCAGCGCAGGTAGGCGCCGTTGGTCTTCGAGATCGCGCCCCACAGGCCTTTGCGCCGGAACAGAGCGACCACATGGTCGAAGTCGTGCTCGGCGCGCAGGTCCATCAGCAGCGGCGGCTCGCCGTGGACCCACAGCGCGGCCGCGGCGAGCATCGCGCCTTCGATGCAATGGGCGTTCTTCGCTCGCAGGACCATGCGCACCGGGCGGCAGCTGTCGCCGTTCGGCTCGAAGTTCTGCTTCAGGCGGAACAGGTAATCCTGGATCTTCTCCGGCGTGCGCAGGCGCCGCAGGACGGCGAACTCGGCCTTGCTCAGGCCGAGGTCCTCGCGGCGGGCGCGGCGCCGGCGAATCACTGCCCGGCGCCGGGGGCTGCGCTGGCGCCGGCGATGCGACCGAACACCGAGCCGTTGGTCAGCCCGGTTCCGCCGGGGTAATTGAAGTAGAAGATTCCGCCGACCAGCTCGCCCGCCGCGTACAGGCCGGGGATCGGCTCGCCGTCGGTGCTGATCACCCTGGCGGAGGTATCGATGCGCAGCCCGCCGAAGGTGAAGGTGATGCCGCAGGTCACCGCGTAGGCATCGAACGGCGGCGTGTCGAGCACGTTGGCCCAGTTCGATTTGTCGATCGCAAGGCCCGTGGTGCGGCGCCCGTCCTTCACGTTCGGGTCGAACGGGATCGAGGTCGTGACCGCGGCGTTGTAGGCCTCGATCTCGGCCAGCGCCGCCTTCGGGTCCACGTCGTCGAGCTTGAGCACCAGCTCTTCGAGCGTGTTGGCGCTCGCCTTGGTTACTTGCTTGATCCTGTACTCGTCGCGCAGCAGGTGCGTCACTTTCGCGTCGAACACTTGCCAGGCGAACTGGCCGGGCTGGTTGAGGATCACGCGGCCGTACTTGGCGTAAGTGTAGTTGCGGAAGTCCGCGCCATCGTCGAC
>JBOIFB010000400.1:0-2236 GCA_050741415.1 Burkholderiales bacterium
GCCTCGAGGGCTCGCTTGCGGCGCACGGCATCGCACCGCTGCCGCCCAAGGCGAAGCCGATACGATTCATGCGCCGCGCAGCGGCCGCGCGCAAGGCGGCCTGAGCATGGAGCGCCAGTTCACCGAGGAAATCGGGCTGCTCAAGCTCGGCGCGGGAGAAACCTTCCGCGGCGAAGGCATTCTCGCGGTCACCAAGGCCCTGCTGCAGTCAGGCGTGTCCTACGTCGGCGGCTACCAGGGCGCACCGGTATCGCAACTGCTCGACGTCATGGTGCAGGCGCGCGACTACCTCGACACGCTCGGCGTTCACGTCGAAGCCTGCACCAACGAGGCCTCGGCCGCGGCCATGCTCGGCGCCTCGATCAACTATCCGGCGCGCGGCGCGGTCACCTGGAAGTCCATCGTCGGCACCAACGTCGCCTCCGACGCGCTCAGCTACCTGTCGAGCGCGGGCGTCATGGGCGGCGCGCTGATCGTGATCGGCGAGGACTACGGCGAGGGCGCGAGCGTCGCGCAGGAGCGCACCCATGCCGTCGCGCTCAAGTCCTCGCTCTGCCTGCTCGATCCGCGTCCGAACCTGCCCACGATCGTCAACATGGTGCAGAAAGCCTTCGAGCTGTCGGAGGCTTCGAGCACGCCGGTGATGCTGGAACTGCGCATTCGCGCCTGCCATGTGCACGGCTCGTTCGCCGCGAGCGACAACCGTGCCCCCGCCATTTCGGGCCGTCGCCCGCTCGAGCAGCCGGCCGAGTTCAACTACGACCGCCTGTCGCACCCTCCGGCCACCTTCAGGCAAGAGAAGCTCAAGGCCGAAGTACGTCTGCCCGCGGCGCGCCGCTTCGTGCGCGAGCAGCGGCTGAACGAGGTGTTCGAGGGCGCACAAAGCGAGGTCGGCGTCGTGGTGCAGGGCGGCCTGTACAACAACCTGCTGCGCGCGCTGCAGCTGGCGGGCCTCGCGGACGATTTCGGCGCGAGCCGCATCCCGATCCTCGCCCTGAACGTGGTCTACCCGCTCGTGCCCGAGGAGATCACCGCGTTCTGCGCCGGCAAGCGTGCGGTGCTGGTGATCGAGGAAGGTCAGCCCGAATTCATCGAGCAGGACATCGCCACCATCTTGCGCCGCGCCGACGTGCAGACCAAGCTGCACGGCAAGGATCTGCTGCAGATGACCGGCGAGTACGGCGCCGAAGTGCTGGTGCGCGGGCTGGCATCATTGCTGGCGCAGCACGCGCCCGGGGTCGACGTTTCAGCCGGCGTGCGCTGGCTGGAGCGCGCGCGGGAGACGCGACAGCGGGCCGCGGAGCTGCTCGGCGCGCCGCTGCCGCCCCGCCCGCCGGGGTTCTGTATCGGCTGTCCGGAGCGGCCGGTTTTCGCGGCGCTCAAGCTCGCCGAGCGCGAGGTCGGCCGGCCGCACGTATCGGGCGACATCGGTTGTCACTCCTTCGCCACGTTCGAGCCGTTCTCGGTCGGAAACTCGATCCTCGGCTACGGCATGGGTCTCGCCTCAAGTGCCGGGGTCGGGCCCATGATGGCGCGCCGGCCGATCGCGATCATGGGCGACGGTGGTTTCTGGCATAACGGCCTGCTTTCGGGCGTCGCTTCGAATCTGCTCAACAAGGGGGACGCGGTGCTGATCGTGATGAAGAACGGCTACACCTCGGCGACCGGCACGCAGAATGTGATTTCGAAGGCGGGGGACCGGACCATCGAGAACACCCTGCAGGGTCTCGGGGTGGGCTGGATGAAGACGGTGGACAACTACCGCGTGGACGAGGTCGCCCGGACGCTCAAGGACGCCATGACCACCGATCACCCGGGGCTCAAGGTCGTCATCGCCGAGGGCGAATGCCAGCTCGAGCGCCAGCGGCGCATCCGCCCCCGCAACGCCGCCGCGCTCAAGGCCGGCAAGCGCGTGGTGAGGACCCGTTTCGGGGTCGACGAGGACGTCTGTTCGGGCGATCATTCCTGCATCCGCCTCTCGGGCTGCCCCTCGCTCACGGTCAAGGACTCGGCCGATCCGCTCAGGGTGGACCCCGTGGCACACGTCAACAACGACTGCGTTGGCTGCGGCCTGTGCGGCGAGGTGGCTCATGCGGCGGTGCTGTGTCCGTCGTTCTTCCGCGCCGAGATCGTCCACAATCCCTCGCGCTGGGACCGCCTCAAGCACTCGCTGCGCAGCACCCTCATCGGCTGGCTGCAGCCGGCCTGAGGGGGAGTCGGCCTGCGGCATTGCGGC
>JBOIFB010000401.1:0-2228 GCA_050741415.1 Burkholderiales bacterium
CCTTCGGGCGGCACGCCGTAGCGCGCGTACAGCGCCGCGTTGCCTGCGCGCGGGACGGCGATGGCCTGCGCGCCGCGCGGCGCGGGCGCATCGCCGCCGAACCAGGCCACGCTGAATTGTCCCTGCAGCCGGTCGACGAAAAAGGTTTCGCCGATGCGTCCGTCGGGCGCGGCGCAGCCGGGCGCGGCGAGCGGCGCCTCGAGCGGTTCGCCCTGCTCCAGGTTGAGCGGCGAGTCGGCGTAGTCTGTCGCGACCGACAGCCGGCCGACGTTCACCAGCGCGCGCATGGCCGGATCGGCGCGCGCGAGATCCAGGATCGCGTCGCGCACCAGCCGCTCGCCGTGGGTCTGGGGCCCGATGAAGGTCGCGCTGCGCGAGGAGTGCTCGACGTTTTCGCGCGCGGCGAAGCCGCGCTCGGCGTCGTAGGTCTGCATCAGGTCCTGGTGCGCCCCGCCCTCGAGCACCAGCGCGAGCTTCCAGGCCAGGTTGTTGCCGTCCTGGATCGCGCGGTTGCCGCCGCGCGCGCCGAAAGGCGAGTGCTGCGCCGCGGCGTCGCCCAGGAAAAGCACCCGCCCGTGGCGCATGTGCTCGAGATAGCGGCGCCGGAAGCGCCACGGTCCGACCCATACCAGCTCGAACGGCGTGTCGGGCCCGAGCAGCTTCTTGAGCCGTTCGGTCACCTGCGCCGGCTCGGTCTCGCGCAGCGGATCCTCGTATTGCGAGACCTGCCAGTCGGTACGCCAGATGCCGTCGGCCATCTGGTGGTACCAGATCGCGCCGCCCGCGTTGAGCGGGTTGTCGAGGTAGGCCTTGCGCACCACCTCGGCCGAAGGCGACATCCTGATGTCGGTGATGCACCACTGGTCTTCCGAGAGCGCGGACTCGGCATCCCGCGCGCCGAGCTTCCCGCGCACCACGCTGTGCGCGCCGTCGGCGCCGATCAGCCACTGGCAGCGCGCCGTGTAGCGCCCGCCGGGGCACTCGACCTCGAGCTCGACCCCGCCGGCGCCGGAGCGCAGGTCGAGCACCCTGTTCTTCCAGCGCAGGTCGACGGCCGGGGTCTGCATGATGCGCTCGACCAGGTACTGCTCGACGTAGAACTGCTGCAGGTTGACGAAGGCGGGGTACTTCTGGTCGTGCTCGGGCTGCAGGTTGAAGCGGTACAGGCGCTCCTCGCCGGCGTAGACGTCGCCCTCGTTCCAGGTCACGCCCTTGGCGCGCACGCGCTCGGCGACGCCGAAGCGGTCGAAAATCTCGAGCGAGCGCTTGGCGTAGCAGATGCCGCGCGAGGACAGGCCCGCCGCGCCGACCGTGTCGTCCTCGTCGAGCAGCACGGTGCGCACGCCGCGCGCACCGAGCTCGAGCGCGGCGGTGAGTCCGCCGAGACCCGCGCCGACCACGATCACCGGGTAGACGGGCGTCTCGCCGCGGGCGATCTCGGGCGGGGTGCGGGTCTCGTACACCGGCAGCGTGTAGCCTGCCATGCGGTCGGGCTGGAAGGTCTTGTCGCTCACCGGCAAATCCTAGCATCGGCGGCCGCGCGCGGCTGCGCGGTACAATTTGCGCCGCCATGAAGGTGCGCACCCGCTTCGCTCCCAGCCCCACGGGCACTCTGCACGTCGGCGGTGCGCGCACCGCGCTGTTCTCCTGGGCTTACGCGCGCCGCCACGGCGGAAGCTTCGTGCTGCGCATCGAGGACACCGACCTCGAGCGCTCGACCGACGCTTCGACGCAGGCGATCCTGGACAGCATGAAGTGGCTCGGGCTCGACTGGGACGAGGGGCCGGTGTTCCAGATGCAGCGTCTGGCGCGCTACAAGGAGACGGCCGAGCGCCTGATCGCCGAGGGCCACGCCTACTACTGCTGGGCCACGAAAGAAGAACTGGATTCCCTCAGGAACGATCAGCGCGCGCGAGGCGAAAAGCCCCGTTACGACGGCCGCTGGCGCCCCGAGCGCGCAAAGGCCGCCGGGCTGGTGGCGCCCGCGGGCGCGCCGGTGGTGCGCTTTCGCACTCCGGAGGAAGGCGAGGTCGGCTGGCGCGACCTGGTCAAAGGGCAGATCTCATTTCCCAACGCCGAGCTCGACGATCTCGTCATCCTGCGCGCCGATGGCGTACCGACCTACAACTTCGGCGTGGTGGTCGACGACCTCGAGATGCAGATCACGCACGTGATCCGCGGCGACGACCACGTCAACAACACGCCGCGCCAGATCCACATCTTCCGCG
>JBOIFB010000402.1:0-2227 GCA_050741415.1 Burkholderiales bacterium
GTCGGAGGGTACGCTCGCGTTTTTCGAGCGGCTCGAGCTCAAGCTCGCGCCGCTACCGCCGGCGCGCGCGCTCGGCGTGTGCCACTTCCCGAAGTTCTACACCGCGATGGATCTGACCCGGCATATTGTCGAGCTCGGGCCGACCGCGGTGGAGTTGGTCGACCGCACCATGATCGATCTGGCGCGCGAGATCGCGGCGTTCCGCGGTACGGTCGAGGCCTTCATCCGCGGCGAGCCGGAGGCGATCCTGCTGGTCGAGTTCTCGGGCGAAGAGCGCAGCGCGCAGCTCGAGAAGCTGCGCCGGCTGGTGCAGTTGATGGCGGACCTGGGCCTGCCGGGCAGCGTGACTGAGGTGACCGATCCCAAGCTGCAGAAGGACATCTGGGAGGTGCGCAAGGCGGGCCTAAACATCATGATGTCGATGAAGGGCGACGGCAAGCCGGTGTCGTTCATCGAAGACTGCGCCGTGCCGCTGGAGCACTTGGCCGAGTACACGGATCGGCTGACGCAGGTATTCGCAAAGCACGGCACGCGCGGCACCTGGTATGCGCACGCCTCGGTCGGCACGCTGCACGTGCGGCCGGTGCTCGACATGCGCCGCGGCGGGGCGGCGAAGATGCGCGCCATCGCCGAGGAGGCGTGCGCGCTGGTGAAGCAGTACAAGGGCGCCTATTCGGGCGAGCACGGCGACGGGCTGGTGCGCTCGGAGTGGATCGCGCCGTTCTTCGGTCCGCGTCTCACTGCCTGCCTGGCCGAGATCAAAGGCTGGCTCGATCCGAAAGGACTGATGAATCCGGGCAAGATCGTCGCGCCGCCGAAGATGGACGACGCGCGGCTGTTCCGCCATCCGCCGGGCTATGCAACGCGGCTGCCGGCGACTGTTCTCGACTGGAGGGAATGGGGCGGCTGGGACAAGGCAGTTGAAATGTGCAACAACAACGGACACTGCCGCAAGTTCGACGCTGGCACGATGTGCCCGTCCTACCGCGCCACGCGCGACGAAGCTCATCTGACGCGCGGCCGCGCCAACACGCTGCGTCTGGCGCTTTCCGGTCAGCTGCCGTTCGACGCCGCCAAGGATGCGCTCGAATTGTGCGTGTCGTGCAAGGGCTGCAAGCGCGAGTGCCCCACCGGCGTCGACATGGCGCGCATGAAAATCGAATATCTGGCGCATTACCACGCGCGCCACGGCTTGAAGCTGCGCGAGCGGCTGATCGCCTATCTGCCGCGCTACGCACCGTGGCTCGCGCGCATCGCGCCACTCGCAAACGTCGCTCAGGCGTTCGGCAAGCGGCTCGCCGGCTTCGCCGCCGAGCGCTCGCTGCCCGCCTGGCGTCGCGACACGTTCCGAAGCGAAACACCCGCGACCGGCCGCGGGCGCGAGGTCGTGCTATGGGTCGATACCTTCAATCGCTACTTCGAGCCCGACAACGCGCGCGCCGCGCTGCGAGTGCTCGAAGCAGCCGGATATCGCGTGCATGAGGCGCGCCCGGTCGCAGGCGGGCGGCCGCTGTGCTGCGGGCGCACCTTCCTCGCCGCGGGGCTGGTCGACGAAGCCAAGCGCGAGGCAGGGCGCATGCTCGAGGCGCTCGCGCCGTGGGTCGAGCGCGGCGTGCCGATCGTCGGCCTCGAGCCGTCGTGCCTGTTCTCGCTGCGCGACGAGTTCAGCGTGATGCTTCCGGGGACCGAGGCGCTGGCCAAACAGGCTTTTCTGTTCGAGGAGTTCCTCGCGCGCGAAGCCGACGCCGGAAGGCTGGCGCTGAAGCTCAAGCCGGTCGCCGGCGAGGCGCTGCTGCACGGCCACTGCCACCAGAAGGCGTTCGGCGCCATGGGAGCGGTGGAGAAGACTCTGGCGCTGGTGCCCGGACTGCGCGTCACGCCGGTCGAGAGCAGTTGCTGCGGGATGGCGGGCAATTTCGGCTATGAGGCGGAGCACTACGCGATTTCCATGAAGATGGCCGAGGCCAGCCTGCTGCCGGCGGTGCGAGCCGTCGGCGCCAGCACCCTTGTGGTCGCGGACGGAACGAGCTGCCGCCACCAGATCGCCGACGGCGCGCAGCGCAACGCGCTTCACGTCGCGCGAGTGCTCGAATCCGCGCTTGCCTAGCCTAACCTCGCCTCGCGCTCCAGGCGAACAGCAGCAGTCCGGCGAGGATCATCGGCAGGCTCAGCCACTGACCCATGGTCAGGTGCAGCGCGAGGTAGCCGAGAAAGTCATCTGGCTCAC
>JBOIFB010000403.1:0-2211 GCA_050741415.1 Burkholderiales bacterium
GCCGCCTGGCGGTCGAGGTCGAGGCCGTCTACCCCATCCGCCACATCAAGGAAGCCCTCGCTCACGCCGCGCGCGGCGGGCGGAAGGGCAAGGTCCTGGTCTCGTTCGACGCGGCCTAGGCCGCGGTCCCGGCGCGCGCTGCCCTGGCCTGCCCGGGCAGGCGCAGCACGGTGGCGATGGTCAGCATCAGAGCGATGAACACGGCGAAGAACACGCCCTGCGCGAGGTGGCGGTCGAGCAGCCAGCCGTAGAACACCGGCGTGACCATCGATCCCAGGTCGAGCCCCGAATAGACGAAGCCGTACACCTTGCCGGTCGAGCCGCGCGGCGTGGCGCCGCGCACCAGCAGGTCGCGCGAGGGGTTGGTGATGCCGGCGCAGAAACCCGCCAGCGCGAGCACCGGCGCGAGCAGCGCGGGGGTAAGCGCGCCGAGCGCGAGCGAGAGCATGAGCAGCCCGGCGGCGAGCATGCCGCTCGCCGCGACCAGATCGTGGCGCGAGGTGCGGGTGGCGACCCAGCCGCCGGTCAGGATGCCCGCCGCGCCGCCGAGCAGAAACGCGGTCAGGCCGGTCGAAGCGAGCGCCATCGGAATGCGGTACAGCGCCGCCAGGCTCGAGACGCCGAAGGTCTGGATTCCAGTCAGCGCAACCGAGAGCAGGAAGAAAAAGAAAAAGCACATCAGCACCGGCGCCGCCCTCAGCACGCGCACGTCTGCGGCCAGGCCCGGGGTGGGCGCGCCCGAGGCGGGCCGGCGCAGCTCGACCGCGATCGTCTCGCGCTGAGTGAGCAGCACGCCGATCATGACGATGCCGAGCGAGGCCGCGGCGAGCAGCGCGGCATGCCAGCCGTAGACGGCCGAGATCCCGATGCTGAACATCGGCGCGAGCGCCCAACCGAGGTTGCCGCCGATACCGTGGAAGCTGAAGGCGTAGCCCAGGCGCGCGCTGTCCACGCGCGCGTTCAGGATCGCGAAGTCGGCCGGGTGGAACACGCTGTTGCCGACGCCCGCAACGACCGCGGCGGCGAGCAGCACCGGGTAGGCGTGCGCCAGGCCGGCAATCAGAATGCCGCCCGAGCACAGCGCGAGCCCTCCGATCAGCACCCGGCGTGCGCCGAAGCGATCGACCGCGAACCCGGCCAGCGTCTGGCACACGCCCGAGACGACGTAGAACAGCGCCGAGACCGCGCCGAGCTCGGCGTAGGACACGCCCAGGTCGGCTTTGATGAGCGGGAACAGCACCGGGATCACCAACTGGTAGAAATGCGACAGCGAATGCGCGCTCGCGATCAGGCCGATGACCTTGGCGTCCTGGCGCAGCGGGCGGGCGGCGGCGTGCATCCAGCTAGGATACCGCGAGCCCGGCAACGAAGTGCGAAACAGCTTCGAGGGTGGCCTCGGGCTGGTCGCGGAAAGGGCTGTGGCCGCAGCGCTCGAGCTCGACCTGCTCGCAGGGGCCCTTCACCTTGCGCGCGATCGTGCGCAGCTGCGCCATGGTGCCGTACTGGTCGTCGCGGCCCTGGATCGCAAGCACCGGGCAGGTCACGCCCGGCAAGTACTGTTCGATGTTCCAGTCCAGAAACTCCGGGTCGAGCCAGACGTCGTTCCAGAGATAGAACGAGCGCCGGGGATCGCGGTGGTATTTACCCAGGCGCTGCGCGAGATCAGTCGTATCGAAGTCGCGTTTCGCCTGTTCGATGCTGCGAATGCAGACTTCCTCGACGAACACGTGCGGCGCCATCAGCGCCAGCGCGCGCACCGGATTGCCCGCGCCGGCGAAGATGAGCGCGATCGATGCGCCGTCGGAATGCCCGACCAGGATCGGGGCGCGGATCCCGGTCTCGGCCAGCACCGCGGGCAGCGCCTGCAGCGCCTCCTCGTGCATAAAGCGCACGCTGCGGCGCGCTTCGGCGAGCACCTCGGACTGGCCGTAACCGTAGCGGCTGTACACCAGCGCGGGGCAGCCGGTCGCCTGCGACACGCGCAAGGGGAAGTCTCGCCACTGGCGGATGGAGCCGAGGCCTTCGTGCAGGAATACCAGTGCGGGCTTCGCGGGGTCGTCGCCGTCGAGCCATTCGAATTCGAGCTTGTGTCCGGCAGCGGTGAGAAACGGCATGCGTGTGAGAATATCATTCGAGCATAATGCGCGCTCGATGCGCGCCGCCTCCTACTTCATCCTGCTCGCCACCCTGACGCTGTGGTCGGGCAACTGG
>JBOIFB010000404.1:0-2185 GCA_050741415.1 Burkholderiales bacterium
GCTTCGCGGCGCAGAGTTGTGGCGCGACGAGGTGAACGCAAAGGGCGGAATCAAGGTCGGCGCCAAGCACTACAAGGTGCGCTTCGTCGAATACGACGACCAGTCGCAGGGCGGGCGCGTGCAGCAGCTGTACACCCGGCTCATCCTGAAGGACAAGTCGAATTTCCTGCTCAGCCCCTACTCGTCCGGCCTGACCGCGACCGCGGCGGTGATCAGCGAGCAGTACGGCAAGATCATGATTGACGGGGGCGGCGCCGAAGGCAAGATCTTCAAGCTCGGCAACAAGTACCTGTTCCAGGTCATCACCGCGGCCGACCAGTACCTGAGCGGCGCGATCGCGGAGCTGAAGGAGCACGATCCGCACGCCAAGGTCGCATTCGTGTATTCGGACGACCCGTTCTCGAAGGCTGTAGTGGAGGCGGCGCGCAAGCAGGCCGAGGACGCGGGCTTCACGGTCGCGATGGATGAATCCTATCCCCCGTCGACCACCGATTTCACCGCCGTGATCAACAAGGTCATCTCCTCCGGAGCGGACGCCTTCCTCGGCGGGGGCCACTATGCGGACGGCGCCACGCTCGCGCGCCAGCTGCACGACCAGAAGGCCGGCCTCAAGTGGGTGACGATCCTGGTCGCGCCCGACAGCGAGAAGTTCAAGACCCTCGGCGCGGCCGCCAGAGAGATCACGGTGCCCTCGCAGTGGGAGCCGCAGGTCAAGTACAAGCCCAACTTCGGACCCACGGTGGCGCAGTTCACCAGGGAGTTCCACGCGAAGTTCAAGAGCGACCCCGATTACCACGCGGCCACGGGCTACGCCGAAGGACTGCTGCTGCAGCATGCGATCGCGGAGGCGGGATCGATCGATCGCGAAAAAGTGGCGACAAAGCTCAACGCGATGGACGTGACCACGTTCTTCGGCCGCTACAAGGTCTCGACGGAAGCGGCGAGCCACGGCCTGCAGCAGGCGCACGACATGGTGCTCGCGCAGTGGCAGACGAAGGGCGGCCAGCTGGTGAAGGAAATGGTCTGGCCTGACGCGGCAGCCACCGCCAAGGTCATCTATCCGATCCATCGATAACCGAGAGCCACTCCGAAAAGGGGGCCGTTGCGGCCCCCTTTTTGCGTAACCCGCTCGCATGCTCGGAATACTCGCATCGATCCTGGATGGTGTGCTCATCGGTGCGGTCTACGGTCTCGCGGCAATGGGCATCACGCTCATCTGGGGCGTGATGGACGTGGTCAACCTGACCCACGGCGCGCTGATCGTGGCCGGTATGTTCGGCACCTACCTGCTCGCGGGTGCGGCCGGTGTCCCGGTTTACGCGACGCTGCCGCTGGTGCTGATCGGCGGTTTTCTGTGCGGGGTCGTGCTGTACTGGATCTCGGTGCACCGCGTGATCGGGCAGCCGCCGCTGATGAGCCTGCTGTCGACCTTCGCGGTGAACCTGGTGCTGGTCGGCCTGGGCACCGCGGTCTGGGGCACGGACCTGTTCAACGTGCCGGCCTCGCTGCCCGGCTTCAGTCTGGGTCGCTACACCTTCCCCGGCACGCACATCATGGCCGCGGTGCTGACCGCGGTCATCGCCGGCGCGCTGTACCTGTTTCTGTACCGCACCCGCCTGGGCAAGGCGGTACGCGCGGTGTCCGGCAACCGGGAAGGCGCGGAACTGGTCGGCATTCCGACTTCGCGCATGCTCGCGCTCGCGTTCGGGCTCGGCACGGCGCTCGCCAGCGTCGCCGGGATGCTGATCGCGACCATGTTCCCGTTCACCGTGCTCTCGGGCGACGCCTACCTGCTCAAGAGCTTCGTGGTGACGGTGCTCGGGGGTCTCGGCAATCCCACGGGGGCGCTGGTCGCGGGCATCGCGCTCGGGCTGCTCGAAGGCCTTAGCACGCCGTTCATGCCTGTCAGCTGGACTCTGGTGCTCGAGTTCGTGCTGTTCGTCGTGGCGCTGATCGCGTTCCCGGGTGGCCTGCTCGCGATCCGCGTTAAGAGGCGCCGGACACGATGATCCGCCGCCCGTTTTTCTGGATCATCGCCGCCGTCGTCGCGGCCTTCGTCGCGGCGCCCGCGTTCGGCAACAACGTCGAGCTGCGTGAAAGCCTGATACTCGCCGCGGTCTACATCACGCTCGCGAGCAACATCAACATGCTTCTCGGCTATGCCGGCTACATCAATTTCGGCAGC
>JBOIFB010000405.1:0-2180 GCA_050741415.1 Burkholderiales bacterium
CCACGTTTTTGAAAAAACGTGGTCTGACCCCGTTTTTCCTGACCCCGTTTTTCAGGGCTGCGGCACGCCAAGATCTTTGCAGATCTTTCGTGCCAAATGGTCGTTTATTTCGTTATGGCGCGGAACGGCGCTGCGCTTGTTCTGAGACGGGTTATGCCACCAGGAATGCCGTGCGCCTTCTCGGAGAAGTGAGCAGCCATGAGACGAGAGGTGCCGCAGCAACTCTCGTCGTTTCATACCGCGATCTGGAGCTCTTCGTAGCCTATGCCCGCCGCCTGCTTGGCGTCGGCGCGATTCATCTCCAGCGCTTCGCCGAGCGCGGATCGAAGGGAGTCGAGCAGCTCGTCGCGCGTGCGTTCCTGGCAATTGACGCCAGGGACTTCTTCAATCCAGCCGATCCACCACTGACCGTCCTGCTTTACGACGGCGGTGTAGCTTTGGTTCATGCCGTTACCTCCAAGATCGATTTTACTCCGGCAAACAATTGACCCTCTATTCCCGAATACGTGGTCTGACCCCGTTTTTCCTGTTGTCGCTGGCCATCCTATCCTTTCCGGCCTGGGCCGGCGGCTGCCGCGTGATCGATCCCGAGTTGCAGGGCGGGTATGCGGGGCCTTGCGTGAACGGGCTCGCCGAGGGCGAGGGCTACGCTACCGGGATCGCGACTTACCGCGGCGGCTTCAAGGCCGGGATGAAGGACGGCCAGGGGGTGAAGACCTGGCCCAACGGCGATCGCTACCGGGGCGGGTTCGTCGAGGACCGCAAGCAGGGCCGCGGCACTTACACCTGGGGGCGCGGGCCGTGGCAGGGCGAGCGCTACGAGGGCGAGTTCGAGCACGACCAGCGCAACGGCACCGGCACCTACCGCTACGCGAGCGGCGACGTGTACCAGGGCGAGTGGAAGGACGACGTTCCGACCGGCGCGCCCACGCCGATGATGCTCGCGCAGCGCCGCTTCCGCGCCGAGTCGCGCAAGGCGGTGGCGAAGCCGGGGCAGAAGGTCTGCCGCTCGATGCCGGTCGGCATCGCGCGGCACGACTGGATCCGCGGCACCGTGGTGGGCGTCAACGGCGACCGGGTCGGGATCCGGATCGACGACCCCGGCAGCCACGGCGAGATGGTCTCGGGCGTGGAAATAAAAAAAGGCGGAGTGGTGTGGGATGAGCCCTACGGCTGGACCCCGTGCTGGTAGAAAAATAGGGACAGACCCCATTTTTCCGCCTGTCAAAAAAATAGGGTCTGTCCCTAATTTTCCAAAGCGCGGCTCGCGCGTCGCGACGCTGCTGATCGTCGCGCTGCTCGCGGTGGGCGGCGTGTTCGCGCACTACCGGGTCAAGACGCTCGCCTACTACCCGACCGCGAAGGTCGAGCTGCCGGGCGGGTTCTCGTTCAGCGTGGTGCAGGCGCTGCAGCCCGGGCGCGCCGCCTGCGGCGACGCGAACGAGCGCCTGCTCGATCCGCTCGCCAGGACCTGCAAGGGCTGCAAGGTCGCCTACGCGCGCTGCCGGCGCGAGATCGAGGGCACCGACCTCCTGCTCATGACCGAGCGCGCGCCGTCGTTCTACATCGTGGTCGCGCCGGGGCTGCGCATGCGGGTCGACGGACCCGCCGGCCAGCTCGCCTCGGTGTGCGACAGCATCGCGGCCCAGCTCGCGCACAACGGTCAGGCGAACGCGAGCTGCCTCTACCCGCGCGACCTGCCGCGCGCCCGCCCCTGAAAAGAAAAAGGCCCCGGGAATTTCCGAGGCCCTTCGAGGCCGGCTGCCCAGGCAGCCGGCAGGAGGAGCTCGATCAGTGGTGCGTGGTGGTGGTGTTGCTGCCGCTTGCGCCGACGACCAGCGCGGCGCCCGCGGTGATGGCGACGATCGCGGTCGAGCTGAGCGTGGTGCCGGCCACGCCCGTGGCGCCGCTCGCGCCCGCCGACATCCCGCCGCTCGCCTGCGCCACCTGCTGCGGCGCAGCCTTCACCGGTGCTTTGTTGTTCTGGGGTTGGGCGCCCTGCGCGAACGCAGTACCCGCGGCGAATAGCGCCGCAACAGCGATTGCTATGCTGGTTTTCATGGCTATCCCCTGCTTGAGTGCTTCAGTGCTGAAAGAAACCGGCTTCCCCAAGCCGGCCAGTCCCGTGAGACTTTTGTCACACTAGTCTTCCCCGCGGCTGAAAGCAATCCCCCTTCCAC
>JBOIFB010000406.1:0-2177 GCA_050741415.1 Burkholderiales bacterium
GGCAACTGCAACGAAGAGTGCGCCGGGGACGGAGGTGGACTAGTTCCTTCAGTCCGCGACACGGCCGGCGTACAACGATCTAAATGAAATCCGCCGCGCTCATCGCCCTCGTCGTCGCCCTTGCAGCGCCCAGCGCCGCCAGCGCGCAAGGCGTCGGCCTGCGGGCCGGCGCGGGTGGCGACGCCGGCTGGGCTATCGCGCCGGCCCTCGGCGCGCGGGTCGGCTACCCGGCTCTGGACCTGGGCGCCGCGTTCAACGGTTCCATCTACACCATGAACGGAACGAGCTACCGGGCGAGCGAGCTCGCCAGCATGAGCGGCATGGTCGACCCGGGCAACCGGATCGCGCCCTATCTCGGCATCGGCTACCGCGATGCCGCGGGCGCAGGGATGAATTTCTACTTTGACCTGGGCGTGATCTACCAGGGCTCCCTCAACGCGAGCCTCTTCGCCGGCTGCGGCGGCTTGATGTCCGCGTCGCAGTGCGGGCAATTTCAGGCCGACGTCACGCCTTACAAGTACTACCCGGTCGGCCGGATCGGCGTCAGCTTCGGGTTCTGACCGATCAGAGCTTCGCCAGAGCTTCCTTGGCGAGCGACAACTCCATCGCTGCCTTCTTTTCCATGGCGGCCATCTGGTTCGCCATCCGCTTGCCGCCGTCGTACGCGGCGGTCGTTTGCAGGTAGAGCGTCACGAATGCGACCTTGGAGCTGCCGGACGCATTCCAGGTGCAGGTCCTGACGAAGCTTGGCGTGACGTGCGTACCGGCGGCGACCGGGACGCCGATCGCCGCGCCGACCTGGGCCGGCGTCAATACCGTGCATGCGTCGGTTCCGGCCTGCGCGGCCGCTGGCATCGCCGCCGCACACAGCAAGAGCGGGACGGCGACCGATGCACCGAGACGATTTGCGCTCATATCTCAAAGCTCCTCTGGTGAGTGCGATTCAGTTGGCGGGCATTTCGGTTACCCCGGCGCGATGCGCCAGAGTACAGCATCGCGATGTGCCGGCGCAGGCGTCGGGCTGGCGCGACATTCCCGGTGCAAACCGCGCAGCCGGGTCTACTGCGACATATGTCCTTGAGCCCTGTCTGCATGCTGGCATTGTGTACGGCGATGACGTCGCCCAACATCGCCTCGCGGCTGTCCAACACCGGGCGGCTCCTCGTCCGCTCGGGAATCGAAATCGGCCGCATCCTGGACTCGATGATCGAGGATGGCGACACCCTGAGCGCGAGCCTCCCTGAGCACCAGATGTTCCTGTCGAAACTCATGCGCGTCGAGCCGGCGAACCGAACCATGCTGCTCGCGTATTCCGACAACAAGAGAGCCAACGTGGCGGCGCTGGCGGCGCACGCCCTCGTCCTGCGCTGCAACCACCGCGGCGCGCAGTTCGCCTTCTCGGCCGACAAGCCGAAGTATGCCGTGGACTCGGGCCAGCCCTGCATCCAGTGCGGGCTCCCCACGACGGTGCTGGGAATGCAGCAGCGCCGCGGGATCGACGGGATCAAGGCGCCGGCGGAGGCGACGGTGCGCTGCGACCTTCGCATCGGCCCGCAGGTCTTCGCCTCCAGGCTGATCGATGTCAGTCTCGACGGAATCTGCGCCCTGATCACCGACCCGGCGATCCCGCTGTACGAAGGCACGCGCCTGGAAAGCGCGCGCGTGCGGCACGCCCAGGCCGAGTCCTTCCAGGTCGACCTGGAAGTGCGCGACACTACTCGAATCACTCTCCCCAACGGCAAGCCGGCGTGCCGGGTCGGCTGCAAGCTGCTCGGCTCGCGCGAGCTCCTGGAAGGGCTCGTCCGGCTGTTCATCATCGACCTCTGAAGCCTGTCGTCGAGCAGTTCCTTCGGCCCACGGCAGCGGCAGCAGGTTCGCCGGAAGCGGCAGCGACGACGGTAGACATAGGCCCCTCCCCGTCTTGCGCCAAAAGCATAGCAGGCCAAGCGCCGCAGACTGCCCGCATCGAAGTACGATGCGGCCATACCGAACATCTGCGTCCAACCAAAGGAGAGAACCATGCAGCCGGACCAGGAAGCCCTAGCGCTGCTCAACCGCGACTACATCCACTCCGTGCAGAACTCGGATGTAAAGCGCTTCGACCAAATCCTCGCCGACGACTTCCTCGCCAGCAACCCCGACGGCTCCCTGGTCGACAAAAAAGCCTTCCTCGCCCA
>JBOIFB010000407.1:0-2168 GCA_050741415.1 Burkholderiales bacterium
CCACGAGACTACCGACAACGCCTACGTCGGCGGCAATCTGGTGCAGGTCACGCCGCGCGTGGCCGGCACCGTGGTGGCGATCGGCGCCGACGACACGGACCTGGTCGAGGCCGGCCAGGCGCTGGTGCGGCTGGATCCGTCCGATGCCAGGATCGCCCTGGCGCAGGCCGAGGCCCAGCTCGCGCAGGCAGTGCGCGAGGCGCGCGTGCTCTACGCCAAGGATACGACGCTCGCGGCCGCGCTGGCGCAGCGCAAGGTCGATCTCGCGCGCGCCGAAGACGATCTCGCGCGACGCGCGCCGCTCGTGGCGAGCGGCGCGGTGTCCAAGGAGGACCTGCAGCACGCGCGCGACGCGGTCGCCGCGGCGCGTGCCGCGCTCAAGACCGCCGGGGAGCAGCTCGCCGCGAGCCGCGCGTTGACCGAGGGCACCGCGGTAGAAAAGCAACCGAGCGTGCTGCGCGCCGCGGCGCGCGTGCGCGAGGCCTTCCTCGCGGTTCAGCGCGACACGATCCCGGCGCCGGTCAGGGGCTACGTCGCCAAGCGCGCGGTGCAGGTGGGCCAGCAGGTGGCGCCCGGCGAGCCGCTGATGGCGGTCGTGCCGCTGGACGACGTCTGGGTGGATGCGAACTTCAAGGAAGTGCAGCTGCGCGACATGCGCATCGGGCAGCCGGCGCTGCTGACCGCCGACCTGTACGGCAGCCGGGTCGAGTACCGCGGGCGCATCGCGGGCCTCGCCGCGGGTACCGGCGGCGCCTTCGCGCTGCTGCCGCCGCAGAACGCCACCGGCAACTGGATCAAGGTGGTGCAGCGCCTGCCGGTGCGCATCGCGCTCGACAGGAAGCAGCTCGCCGGGCATCCGCTGCGGGTCGGGCTGTCGATGGAAGTCGACGTCGACGTGCGCGACGCGAGCGGGCTGGAGCTCGCCAAGACGCCGGTCAGCGGGCCGGTGTACGCGACCAGCGCATTCGACGAGCAGGCCGCGGCGGCCGACGCGCGCGTGCGCGAGATCATTGGCGCCAACCTGGGGTCGCGCTAGGTGAGCGCGGTGCCGGCCGCGGCGGCGGCGCCGCCGCTCGAGGGCATGGAGCGCGCGGTCGGCGCGTTCGTGCTTTCGCTCGCGGTGTTCATGACCGTGCTCGACACCACGATCGCGAACGTTTCGATCCCGACCATCGCCGGCGACCTCGGCGTCAGCCCGAGCCAGGGCACCTGGGTCATCACCTCGTTCGCAGTGTCGACCGCGATCGCGGTGCCGCTCACCGGCTGGCTGGTGGTGCGCTTCGGCCAGGTGCGGCTGTTCGTGACCTCGGTGCTGCTGTTCAGCACCGCGTCCTGGCTGTGCGGCCTGGCGCCCAACCTCGAGACGCTGATCGTGTTCCGCGTGATCCAGGGCGCGGTCGCGGGGCCGATGGTGCCGCTTTCGCAGTCGATGCTGCTCGCGACTTTTCCGCGCGACAAGGCCGGCCTCGCGCTCGCGATATGGTCGATGACCGCGCTGGTGGCGCCGATCTCGGGCCCGCTGCTGGGCGGCTGGATCTCGGACAACGCGACCTGGCCGTGGATCTTCTACATCAACGTGCCGGTGGGCCTGTTTTCCGCCGCGATCACCTGGCAGCTCTACCGCACGCGCGATTCCGCCACGCGCAAGGTGCCGGTGGACTACGTCGGACTCGGGCTGCTGATCAGCTGGGTGGCGGCGCTGCAGATCATGCTCGACAAGGGCAACGAGCTCGACTGGTTCAACTCCGGCCTGATCCTGGGGCTCGCCTGCGTCGCGGCGGTCGGCTTCACGCTGTTCCTGGTCTGGGAGCTGGTCGACAACGAGCACCCAATCGTCGACCTGTCGCTGTTCAAGGGGCGCAATTTCACCAGCGGCACGCTCGCGATCGCGGTCGGCTACGCCGTGTTCTTCGGCACCACGGTGGTGATCCCGCTCTGGCTGCAGACCATCATGGGCTACACCGCGTTCCTGTCGGGGCTCACGGTAGCGCCGGTCGGAATCCTGTCGCTGCTCATCGCGCCGATCCTGGGCCGCAACCTCGCGCGGCTGGACGCGCGCATGATCGCGAGCGCGGCCTTCCTGGTGTTCGCGGGGGTGTCGTTCATGCGCGCGAACTTCAACCTGCAGACCGACTTCTGGTCGATCGTCTGGCCGACCGTGATCCAGG
>JBOIFB010000408.1:0-2167 GCA_050741415.1 Burkholderiales bacterium
GCCGCAGCGCGTAGAGCGAGCCGGCGCGCGTCAGGCGCGCGAGCACGTTGTCGTCGGGAGTCGCGACCGGGTGGAATACGCCCGCG
Organism: Burkholderiales bacterium; assembly: GCA_050741415.1. Lineage (GTDB taxonomy): Bacteria > Pseudomonadota > Gammaproteobacteria > Burkholderiales > SG8-39 > DAHVFK01. The sequence continues at coordinate 87 of JBOIFB010000408.1, forward strand.
TGGTTGCCCGAGGTCTCGGCGGCGGGCTCGCGCCGGCGCTCGATCAGGACGACTTCCCAGCCGCGCGCGGCAAGACGCTCGCAGACCGCGGCGCCGGCGATCCCGGCGCCGATCACCAGTGCGCGGCGCGCGGGCCACGGCGCGGGCACGGGCCGCGCCTTGCCGTGCGGCGCGTGATGCGCGGCGAGCATCTCGCGCTTGGCGGCGAAGCCGGGGCGCTCCTGCACCTCGAAACCGGCCGCCGTCAGCGCTGCGCGCACTGGCGTCGCCGCGCTCCAGGTGGCCGCCGTGGCGCCGGGCGCGGCGAGCCGCGCGAGCGCCTTGATCGCGGCGACGGACCACATGGCCGGGTTCTTCGCCGGCGCGAAGCCGTCGAGGTAGATTGCGTCCGCGCCGAGGCGCAGCTCCCGCAACGCATGCGCCGCGTCGGCGAAGGCGAGCGTGAGCACGACCCGTTCGGCCTCGAATTCCAGCCGGTGCATGCCCGGCACCAGCGGCGGCCAGGCCGTGCGCAGCGCAGCAGCGACCTGAGCGAACTCGGGGTAGCGCGCGTGCAGACGCTCAAGGTCGGCGCTAGCGAAGGGGTGCTTCTCGATCGAAACGAAGTGCAGCCGCGCGCAGCGCCCGGGGTCGTCGCGCCACGCGGCCCAAGTCGCGAGGAAGTTCAGGCCGAAGCCGAATCCGGTCTCGAGCACGGTGAAGGCGCGCCGGCCGCGCCAGCGCCCGGGCAGACCGTTGCCGGCGAGGAATACGTGCCGCGCCTGCGCCGGGCCACCCGCGGCGCTGTGGTAGACGTCGCGGTAGGTCTCCGAGTACGGCGTGCCGTCCGGCGCGAAGGCGAGCGTGGCGGGAACGAGCGGCGCGGACATCGGCCGAGTATATAGATCGGCGTAAAATTGACCCGACGGAGGATGCACATGAATAAGCCCGCAGACATCAAACATCACACCGTTCCGCTGTGGATCGACGGCAAGCCGGTCGTGCCGGCCGGCCGCACGGGGGACGTCTACAACCCGGCCAGCGGCCAAGTGGTGAGGAAAGTCCCGTTCGCTGATGCGAAAGCGATCGACGCCGCGGTCAAGGCGGCGGCCGCGGCGCTGCCGGCCTGGCGCGACACGCCGCCGCTGCGGCGCGCGCGGGTGATGCAGAAATTCCTTCAGTTGATGCAGGACAGCCAGCAGGAGCTGGCGCGCCTCGTGAGCGAGGAGCACGGCAAGACCCTGCCCGATGCTGCGGGCTCGGTGCAGCGCGGCATCGAAGTGATCGAGTTTGCGTGCGGCATCCCGCAGCTGCTCAAGGGCGAGTTCTCGGAAAACGTCGGCACCGCGGTCGACACCCACACCCGGCGCCAGCCGGTCGGCGTGTGCGCCGGAATCACGCCGTTCAATTTCCCGGTGATGGTGCCGTTGTGGATGTTCCCGGTCGCGATCGCCTGCGGCAATACCTTCATTCTCAAGCCCTCGGAGAAGGTGCCTTCGGCATCGGTGCGCATGGCCGAGCTGCTCAAGCAAGCGGGGCTGCCCGACGGCGTGTTCAACGTGGTGCACGGCGACAAGGAGGCGGTCGATGCGATCCTCGCTCATCCCGGCATCGCGGCGGTGTCGTTCGTCGGCTCGACGCCGATCGCGAAGTACATCTACGAGACCTGCGCCCGCAACGGCAAGCGGGTGCAGGCGCTCGGCGGGGCCAAGAACCACGCCGTGGTGCTGCCCGACGCCGACCTCGAGTTCGCTGCCGACGCGTTGACCGGCGCCGCCTACGGCTCGGCCGGCGAGCGCTGCATGGCGATCAGCGCGGTGATCGCGGTCGGCGCGGCGGGCGACCCGCTGGTCAAGCTGCTGGCGAAGAAGGCAAAAGCGATCAAGATCGGGCCGGGCGATTCACTCGGGATGGACATGGGGCCGCTGGTCACCGCGCAGCACCGCGACAAGATTGCAGGCTATATCGAGCAGGGCGTCAAGGAAGGCGCGAAGCTGGTGCTCGACGGCCGGGCGCAGGCGCTGCCCGAGGACGGCTTCTTCCTCGGCACCACGCTGTTCGACGACGTGAAGCCGGGGATGAAGATCTACCGGGAGGAGATC
>JBOIFB010000409.1:0-2146 GCA_050741415.1 Burkholderiales bacterium
CCTTTTCGACGATGCCGCCAAGCAGATACGCGGTAACGTGATAGGCATTTACGCGCTGTTGATCGCGGGCAATTTTGCCGCATGGGCCTGGGCGCTGATCGCTTTTCACGATCAGCCGATGCTCTTGGGGCTCGCCTTTCTCGCCTACAGCTTCGGGCTGCGGCACGCGTTCGACGCGGACCATATCGCGGCCATCGACAACGTCACGCGCAAGCTGATGCACGAAGGACAGCGGCCGATCGCGGTTGGTTTCTTCTTCTCGCTCGGGCATTCCACTATCGTGGTGGCGCTTGTCGTCGTGCTCGCCGGCACGACCGCCGCGCTGCAAGGTCACCTCGCAACGATCAAGGAAATTGGCGGAACGTTCAGCACGCTGGCATCGGCGCTCTTCCTGTTTGCAATAGCCGCCGCCAACATCCCAGTGTTGCTGCAGGTCTACAAAGCGTTCCAAGCCGTCAAATGTGGCGGCCGGCTGAGCAATGCCGAGATCGACGGCATCCTGGCCAACCGAGGCTTCCTCACCTGCCTGCTGCGGCCCGCCTTCGGCCTGATCAAGCGAAGCTCGCACATGTATCCGCTCGGCGTGCTGTTCGGGCTGGGCTTTGATACTGCCTCCGAAGTGGGCCTGCTCGCCGTCGCGGCGGCGCAGGCCGCGCAAGGCCTGTCGCTCTGGACGATCCTCGCGTTTCCGGCGTTGTTTACCGCCGGCATGTCGCTGATGGACACCACCGACAGTACGCTAATGGTCGGCGCCTATGGCTGGGCCTTCGTCAAGCCGATGCGCAAGCTGTACTACAACATGACCATCACCTTCGTCTCGGTCATCGCCGCCCTGCTTATTGGCGGCGTGGAGATGATCGCTTTGATGGGCGGCAAGCTCGCGCAGGAAGACAACTTCGGACAGCTCGGCTTCTGGCTGCTGGGCCTGTTCGTCGTGAGCTGGATTGTCTCCGGTCTCGTTTACGAAGCGAAAGGTTATGATCGCGTCAGGGCACGGACGTGACCGCGCAACACGATCTGTGAAAGTGTCCGTCATCAGATAAATTGAGACAGATGGTGATGTGAATTTCAGGATCGACCTGCTCATCTTTCTTTAGTTTAAGCGGCTTTCTTTTGATGCTGCAAGAGTCGATTTCGAATTGTGTTTCCTTTGATCCTTTCTCGTTCCAGCAGCATTGTCTGACCGCCGACGTGATCCCCGATCTTAGTAGCGTTATGCTTTGGAGTTCGATTTCAACCAGAGGAGATCGGGGAACATATCGGGGACCCCAAAGCGACGTTACTCCAGTTTCAACCTGCGCCGAATTCCTCGGACGACGTCACCAGCCTCACGACAGGGCGTCACATGCTTCTATCCTCGCTCCCATAGATGATGATCGAAAGCATACGGATTGGCAGTCGAACCAACCGCTCGGGACCATGCGGAACCTCCCCCCGAAACGTGAGCGAGTCCCCCGGGTCGAGCAGGTAGGAATACTTGCCGTGGCGGTACTCGATCCTACCCTCTAAGATGTGCAGGAACTCGGTGCCGGGATGCTGGAATCGCTGGAACACTTCGCTCTCGTCGGTGAGTGTCACGAGGAACGGCTCGAAAACCCTCCGCGGGCCGCGCTCCGCAGCAAGAAGATGGTAGGTGTGTCCGCGTCTCGTGCCTCGACGGACGACCTCCATTCCTCGACCCTTCTTCACGAGTTGCGCCCCACCCTCCTCGGTCGGGTACCCTCGAAAAAGCGTGCTCAGTGATACCCCGAGTGCATGCGATAGGTTTACGAGGGTATCGAGGCTTGCGGAGCTCTGGCCGTTCTCGAGCTTGCTCAGCATGCCACTGCTGATTCCCGCCTTTTTCGCAACTTCCGCGATGGTGAGACGCTGCACAAGCCGCATTCGACGTATCTCCGCGCCGAGATGGTGCGCCAGCGTGTTTTCCGGAGGCGCGGTCCGGGGCGGCTGCGCCGCATCCGGCACCTCGACGCTCTTCACCGCCCGTTTTGTGGCTGCCACTTTCATGCTCGCAGTCTACTGTATCGCGCAATTGCGTGTTCCCGAATGTTTCCCCGTACTCTGTATAGTTTCTGAGTGTCAATTTGCATACTATTCAATTTATGTTCCTACTGTTCTTGACAGGTACAGATCGAATGTCGCATGA
>JBOIFB010000410.1:0-2140 GCA_050741415.1 Burkholderiales bacterium
GTCTATCGCAGCTTCGAGACGCCGGACGATTTCCGCGAGGCGGTGCAGGAAATCCGCCGGCCGCGGCGAAGGAAGTGACGCTCTATTCTGCCTTCGAGCAGGCGATGATGCGGCGCGCGCTGGCGCTGGCCGAGAGAGGAATGTTCAGCGCGACGCCCAATCCGCGCGTGGGCTGCGTGCTGGTGCATGGCGAGCGCGTCGTCGGCGAAGGCTGGCACGAGCGAGCCGGCGCGCCGCACGCCGAGGCGAACGCGCTCGCCGCCGCCGGCGCGGCGGCGCGCGGGGCGACCGCCTATCTCAACCTCGAGCCCTGCGCCCACCACGGCCACACGCCGCCTTGCGCAGACGCGCTCGCCGCCGCCGGGGTGGCGCGCGTGGTGGCGGCGATGTGCGACCCGAATTCGCAAGCAGGCGGCGGCGGCGCGAGGCTCGCTGCGGCGGGAGTGCGCTTCGAGCACGGCCTGCTGGAGGACGAAGCACGCGAGCTGAATATCGGATTCGTATCGCGCATGACGCGCGGCCGCCCGTGGGTGCGCATGAAGCTCGCCGCAACGCTCGACGGTCGCACTGCGCTGGCCAACGGCAAGAGCCAGTGGATCACCGGTCCAGAGGCGAGGAAGGACGGCCAGCGCTGGCGCGCGCGTGCCTGCGCGGTGCTGACCGGGATCGGTACGGTCAAGGCCGACGATCCGCGGCTGACCGTGCGCGAGGTGGAAACGCCGCGCCAGCCGCTGCGGGTGATCGTCGATAGCCGACTCGAGACGCCTCCCGGCGCGCGGGTCCTGCAGGGCGAGAAGGTATTGCTATTTTGTGCACGCAAGCATAAGGAACTGAACGGCGCGGAGATCGTCGAGTTGCCCGACTCCCAAGGAAAGGTTGATCTGGTGGCCATGCTGGGGGAACTTGCCCGGCGCGGGGTGAACGAGCTGCACGTCGAGGCGGGATTCAAGCTCAACAGCTCCCTCGCGCGCGAGGGTTGCGTGGACGAGATGCTGCTGTACCTTGCGCCGGCCTTCCTTGGCGATTCGGCGCAGGGCATGCTCGAGCTGGCGCAGATGAGTTCGCTCGAGCAGCGCCTGCGGGTGTCGCTGCGCTCGGTCGAACGCGTGGGCGAGGACCTGAGGATCGTCGCGAGACTTTGATGTTCACCGGGATCGTGCAGGCAGTGGGAACGATCGAGTCGCTTACGCCGCTCGAGGACGAGATGCGCGGTGGCGCGCGACTCACGGTCGACGCCGGCGGACTGGATCTGTCCGACGTCGGGCGCGGCGATTCGGTCTGCGTCCAGGGAGCCTGCCTGACGGTGATCGGGATCGCGCACGGGAGGCTTTCGTTCGACGTCTCGCGTGAGACGCTCGATTGCACCACCGGGCTGGTGCATCCCGCCAAGGTGAACCTCGAGACTTCGCTCGGTCTGGGCGACAAGCTCGGCGGGCACCTGGTCACCGGGCACGTCGACGGAGTAGGCGAGGTGCTCGCCTTCGACCCGGCCGGCGAGTCGATCCTGCTGCGGCTGCGCGCACCGGCCGGGCTGGAGAAGTACGTCGCGCGCAAGGGCTCAATCTGCGTCGACGGCGTCAGCCTGACCGTGAACCGGGCCGAAGGCGACACGTTCGAAGTAAATCTGATTCCGCACACGCTGGCGGTCACCACCCTTGCGCGCCTTGCGCCGGGCGCCAGGGTCAATCTCGAAGTCGACTTGATCGCGCGCTACGTGGAGCGCGTGCTGAGCACCGCCGGTTAGGCTCGACAAACGCGAGTCCTGGCATTAGTTCCCTTGACAGGGCAGATGAGCGCGCGAACCATCCTTAGGGTGACCGTGCGCAGCCGCTTCGCTGAGTTGTTTTCCCGCCTGCACTGGGCCATGGCGCCCGTGCGGCGCAGGCTGCGCCAGTTCTGGTACCGCGCGGACAGGGAGGCGATAGCGTTCGCGCTGATCGTGGGCGCGATCCTGACGGGGTTCGCGCTCGTGCTGCGGGTGACCTTCGCGCACCAGGACGCGCTGCGCGATCGGGCGCGGCAAACCATCAGGCAGGAACTGAGCTGCCTCGCCCGCAACGTGTACTTCGAGGCGCGCGGCGAGCCGGAGGCGGGCCAGTACGCGGTGGCCGAGGTGACGATGAACCGCAAGGCCGCGGCG
>JBOIFB010000411.1:0-2133 GCA_050741415.1 Burkholderiales bacterium
CGCGGCCAGCATCTCCGGGCGCTGGCGCGCGAGCTCATCGAGAAATCGCGCGGCGCCGAACAGGAACATGCCGCTGTTCCAGTAAAAGCTGCCCTGCTCGATGAAGCCGCGCGCGGCCGCGGCGTCGGGCTTTTCGACGAAGCGCCGGATGCGCCGCGCGCCGGGGCAGCCGGCGATCGGCTCGCCGGCCTCGATGTAGCCGTAGCCGGTCGCGGGCGTGGTGGGCCGTACGCCGAAAGTCACCAGCGCGCCGTGCTCGGCGGCGCGGCGCGCGCTGCCGACCGCGGCGTGGAACGCGCTCGTGTCGAGGATCATGTGGTCCGAGGGCAGTACCAGCAGCAGCGCGTCGGGCTGCTCGGCGCGCAGCCACAGCGCGGCGGCGGCGATCGCGGGCGCGGTGTTGCGCCCGACGGGCTCGAGCAGCACCGCGCGCGGCGCGATGCCGACCTCCGCCAGTTGCTCCGCGGCGAGAAAGCGGTGCTCGCTGTTGACCACCAGGATCGGGGCGCCGCAGTCGGCCAGCCCCTTGAGGCGCAGCGCGGTGTCCTGCAGCATCGTGCGCTCGGTCACCAGCGGCAGGAACTGCTTCGGCAGCAGCTTGCGCGACATCGGCCACAGCCGGCTGCCGCTGCCGCCGGAAAGAATCACGGGAACAATGCTTGCGTTCATGAGCGCCGATAAACCCTGACCGGTGCCTATTGTAGGGGAGCCAGAAAATAGGGACAGACCCCATTATTCCGCTCGTTCGAATAATGGGGTCTGTCCCTATTTTCAGATCGCGTCAACTTAATGCCCGCGTCGACCGTTGCTGGGGGATGCCACGTACTGCCAGAGCGGTCGTCCCCGGTATTGCGCTGCACGTGATTCAGCGCGGAAACAATCGCGGCCGATGTTTTTTCCGGGAAGTCGACCGGACGGTGTACCTGAGCTATCTGCGGCGTTTCGCCCCGCCCTGCGGCTGCCTTGTGCACGCCTATTGTCTGATGTCGAACCACGTTCACCTTCTCGTGACGCCGCAGACCGCGGACGCCTGCGGCTTGCTGATGAAACGGTTGGGGCAGCATTACGTGCAATACGTTAACCGGGTGCACGGCCGCACCGGCACACTGTGGGAGGGGCGCTACCGCTCATGTCTGGCGGTATCGGAGCGATACGTGCTCGCGTGCTATCGCTACATCGAGCTCAACCCGGTGCGTGCCGGCATCGCCTCTGAACCGCACGAATATCGCTGGTCGAGCTATCGCGCCAACGCCGAGGACGAGGGCGGCAGTCTGCTCGCTCCGCATCCCGCCTACCTCGCCTTGGCCGAGGGCGACGCGCCGCGCCGGATTCAGTATCGCGGCCTCTTCGACGCGGTGCTCGATTCGCACCTGGTCGACGAGATCCGCCGCGCGACGCGCAACGGCCGAGCCCTGGGCGCGGCGCGCAACCCGCGCGGCCGCCCTTCAGCGAAAATAGGGACAGACCCCATTTTTTCGCTCAGCTGAAAAATAGGGTCTGTCCCTATTTTCGGGCGCGCAGTGCCTGGTCGACCGCGGCGGCGGATTCGCGCAGCAGCGTTTCGGTGGTGTCCCAGCCGATGCAGGGATCGGTGACCGAGCAGCCGTAGATCAATTTCGACTTGTCCTCGGGGATCGGCTGGCTGCCGGCCACGAGATTGCTCTCCAGCATCAGGCCGACGATCGAGCGGTTGCCCTCGATGATCTGGTGCATGCAGTCCTTGAACACCAGCGGCTGCAGCTCGGGCTTCTTGAACGAGTTGGCGTGCGAGCAGTCGACCACGATGTTGGGCGCCACGCGCGCTTCGCCGAGGGCCTGCTCGACCAGCGCGACGTGCGCGGTGTCGTAGTTCGGGCTCGCCGCGCCGCCGCGCAGCACGACGTGACCGTAGGGGTTGCCGCCGGTACGCACGATGGATGAGCGGCCGTCGGGATCGATGCCGAGGAAGTTGTGCCGCTGGCGCGCCGAGCGGATCGCGTTGATCGCGACCGCGGTGTCGCCGTCGGTGGCGTTCTTGAACCCGACCGGGGCGGACAGGCCGCTCGCCATCTCGCGGTGGGTCTGCGACTCGCTGGTGCGCGCGCCGATCGCATACCAGGAGATCAGGTCGCCCAGGTACTGCGGCGCCACCGG
>JBOIFB010000412.1:0-2131 GCA_050741415.1 Burkholderiales bacterium
CCTGGTCGCCACGGCCGCCAACCGCGCGGGTGCGGCCGAAGCCTGGACGCTCGAGCGCGTCTTCGCCTTGTTCCCGCAGCTCAGGGAGCGGCGGCGGCACTTCGGCAACCAGCTCTCCGGCGGCGAGCAGCAGATGCTCGCCATCGGCCGTGCGCTCATGACCAACCCGCGCCTGCTGATCCTGGACGAGGCGACCGAAGGACTCGCGCCGCGCATCCGCGCCGAAATCTTCGCCTCGCTCGAACGGCTCAAGGCCTCGGGGCTGTCGATCCTGGTGATCGACAAGGACGTCAAGGCGCTGACGCGCATCGCCGACGTGCACTACGTGCTCGAGAAGGGGCGCGTAGTGTGGAGCGGCGCTTCCGCCGAACTCGCCGCGGACGAGAACCTCCAGCACCGCTACCTGGGAGTCTAGCGCCCTCGCTGCCGCGCTCGCTCCACGCTCTGCATGAACCGCGGGGCCGTTTCGTGCAGCCGCTCGTCGCTCATGCGGCCGCTGCGCGTCATGTAGCCGTAGGCGAGCTCGAGCGGCGCGAGCGCCAGCCTGGACGGGAAGTCCTCGTACCAGAACGAGCTCAGGCTGGCCGCGAGCAGCAGCTTTTCGGCCACCGGCCGGCGCTCGCGTTCGAAGGCCGCGAGCGCCGCGGATACGTCCTCGCCCGCCTCCGTGAACGCGCGCACGAGCGCGATCGCGTCCTCGAACGCGAGCCTCGTGCCCGAGCCGATCGAAAAGTGCACGGTGTGCAGCGCGTCGCCGATCAGCACCGCGTTGCCCGCGCTCCAGGCGCGGCAGGAAAGGAGCGGAAACTGGCGCCAGGTCGACCGGTTCGAGATCAGCGGCTTGCCGCCGAGGTCGGCCGCGAACACGCGCTCGCAGTATGCGCGCGACTCGGCGTCCGACATGCGCTCGAACCCGGCTCGGCGCCAGGCGCCCGAATCGCACTCGACGATGAAGGTGCTCATGTCCGGCGCGAAGCGGTAGTGGTGCGCGACGAAGGCGCCGTCCGCGTTCTCGCGGAAAGTCAGCGTCAGGCAGTCGAAGCGCCGCGCGGTGCCGTACCAGACGAACTTGTTGGTCAGCCAGCGCGCTTGCGGCGCGAAATCGCGCTCGCGTACGCGGCGCAGCGTCGAGTTGACGCCATCGGCGCCGACGATCAGGTCCGCAGGCCCGAGCTCCTCGAGCGCGCCGATGGTCCGTCCCCAGCCGATCTTCACTCCTGCCTGCGCGCAGAGTCCGTGCAGAAGCTGGTTGAGCTCAAGGCGCGAGATGGCGGAGAAGCCGTTGCCGTCGATGTCGATCCGCTCGCCGCGGTGCACGATGCGCTGCATCGGCCAACGCTCCATGCGCGCGCCGAGCTGGCCGTGCAGCTCGGGCGCGTCGCGCTCGAGGAACGCGAGCGCGCCGTGCGAGAACACCACCCCGAAACCGAACGTGGACCCGGGCGGGGTCTGCTCCACGACCTCGATCTGCCATGCGGGGAAGCGGCGCTTAGCGAGCAGCGAAAACAGCAGCCCCGCGGGTCCGGCTCCAACGACGGCGACGCGCATGCGCCTAATGTAAAGTAAACGCGTGCGATCAAGGAATTCCTGATGCTGGCCCAGGCGATTGCAGCGCTCGCCGCGGGCACCATCGGCGCGCTCATCTTCAGTTTCGCGCACCTGCCGGTGCCGTGGCTGCTCGGCTCGATCGCGGGCACGGCGCTGGCGGCGATGCTGGGCGCACGCGTGCGCACGCCGCGCTCGCTGCGCGACCCGGTGCTCGCGCTGCTGGGCCTGATGATCGGCTCGACTCTGCACGCCGCGGACCCGTCCTTCTACGCGCGCTGGCCGCTGACCCTCGCGGCGGTCGCGCTCTACGTCGTCATCGTCACCGCGACGCTGTACTGGTTCCTGCGCCGCTTCGCCGGTTTCGATCCGGTCACCGCCTACTTTTCCGCCGCCCCGGGCGGCTTCATGGCGATGACCGTGATCGGCGGCGCGTTCGGCGGCCGCACGCGCAATATCGTGCTCGCGCACTCGGTGCGCCTGGTGCTGGTCGTGTTCACGCTGGTGACCGCCTACCACGTCGCGCTCGGCGGGGCGCCGCCGCGCTGGGTGCCGCTGGGTGCCCTCGGCGCACGCGAGCTGGCGC
>JBOIFB010000413.1:0-2130 GCA_050741415.1 Burkholderiales bacterium
GTTTACTACGTCGCGGGCAACTTCGCGCTCGCGGCCTATCTCTGGTCGGGCCGCAGCGTGTTGCGCCCGTCGCTCGCCGGGCTGCGCCTGCGCTGGCCGCTCTTTCGCGAGATCCTGCGGGTGGGGTTGGTGGGGGCTCTGGTGACGGTTTCGACCAACATCACGATCATGGTTTGCACCGGCCTGGTCGGGGAATTCGGGCCTGCGGCGATCGCGGGCTACGGCACCGGTTCGCGGCTCGAATACCTCCTTGTGCCGGTCGTGTTCGGGTTGGGCGGGCCGCTCGTCGCGATGGTCGGGACCAGCATCGGAGCGGGGGACCGCGAGCGGGCGCTGCGCGTGGCCTGGATCGGCGCCGCGATCGCGACCGTGCTGACCGAGCTGATCGGCCTTTGCGCGGCCGCGTACCCGCGCGCATGGCTCACGCTGTTCGACACGGACCCGGCGATGCTCGACGCGGGCACGCGTTACCTGCACGCGGTCGGCCCGTTCTACGGCTTCATCGGACTCGCGCTGTCGTTGTACTTCGCCTCGCAGGGCGCCGGCCGGCTGCTCTGGCCGTTATTCGCCAATCTCGTGCGCCTCGTTATCGCGGCGGCAGGCGGATGGATGGCGCTGCGTTGGACGGCGCAGATCGGCTACGTGTTCTTCGCCCAGAGCGCGGCGCTCGTCGCCTTCGGCCTGATCAACGCCGCGGCGGTCACAGGCGGAACCTGGTTCGGCGCGCTCGTCTGGGCGCGTCCGGCGATTCCGGCCTTGAGAAGGAGATGAGATGAGCGAGCGATATCCCGAGGATTTCTCCGGCGCGAGGAAAGTTTCATGCGTCTGCTTGTGATTGGAGCCGGTTCGACCGGTGGTTATCTTGGCGGACGACTGGCGCAGGCCGGGCGCGACGTCAGCTTTCTTGTCCGGCCGGCGCGGGCCGCGCAATTGCGCGAAAAGGGGCTGAGAATCGTCAGCCCGCATGGCGATGCAACGCTGCCGCCAAAGCTCGTGACCGCCGATTGGATTGACGGGCCCTACGATGCCGTGCTGCTCGCCGTGAAAGGCTTCCAGCTCGATGCCGCCCTCGATCAGATAGCGCCGGCCATCGGTCCGGAGACCATGATCCTGCCGGTGCTCAACGGCATGCGGCATATGGATGTCCTTGCCCGGCGTTTCTCCCCGCGCAACCTGGTCGGGTGTGCGCTGAAGGTGGCGACCGCGCTCGACGACGACGGCGGCATCGTTCAGCTCACGCCGATGCAGGACCTCGCCTATGGGGAGCTCGACGGCAGCACCACGCCTCGCATCGAGGCGCTGGACGCCTTCCTGCGGGGGGCCGAGTTCGGTGCCAGGCGGTCGAACGCCATCCGCCGCGAGATGTGGGAGAAATGGATCCTGCTCGCTGCGCTGGGCGCAACGACCTGCCTGATGCGTGGCACGGTGGGGGAAATCGAAGCCTGCCCGGGGGGCGCAGGCTTCGCCCTGCAGCTGCTCGATGAGGTTGTCGCGATCGTTACGGCCGTGGGCGAGGCGCCGTCGGAGACGTTCGTGAAGGCCGCGCGGGTGCAGCTGACAAGCAAGGGCTCTCCCTTGGCATCCTCGATGTTCCGCGACCTCCAGCGCAGTCGGCCGATCGAGGTTGAAGAAATCGTAGGGGACTTGGTGCGCCGCGGCGCGAAGATCAATCTCGGCGCGCCGCTGCTCTGCGCCTCCTACGTTCATCTTCTCGTCTATCAAAACCGCATCGCTTAGGTGGCAGAAAGGAGCTCGGCATGGCGCCCTGTGGGTTCGCGTCGGTCGTCGCGGTGCGGTACACGATCTTTGGGGCATCGAACGATGAGCGGGCTGCGCGCACAGACAAGCTTTTGCGGTGACGACTGACTTTCCACCTCAAACGGAGATTCGAACTATGAGCACAAACAGTTTGGGTGTAGCCCTGGTTACCGGGGCGTCTTCAGGCATCGGACGCGCGACGGCCGCGGCCCTCAATCAGGCGGGTTATCGCGTGTTCGGAACCAGCCGCAAGGCGCGAACCGAAAGCGACGACGGCATCACGATGCTCGTCTGCGATGTGACCGACGACGCTTCGGTGCAGAAAATGGTGGCCGAGGTCTTGCGGCAGGCCGGGCGCATCGACCTGCTCGT
>JBOIFB010000414.1:0-2121 GCA_050741415.1 Burkholderiales bacterium
GAGGAACGCCTCGCCCATCGCCTTCCAGGCCGCGTCGGCGCCTTTCATCATGTCCATCCAGGCCTCGGTCGAGGCGGCCTGCACCTGGCGCATCTGGAGCATCGCCTCGTCGCGCCGCGAGCGGTAGGTCTCGAGCTGCTTCTCGTACTGGGCCTTCATCCCGGCCTGCGCAGACTTGGTCTTTTCCTCCCACTTGGCGACTTCCGCGTTCCACTGGTCGAGTTGCGCCTTCATTTTCTGCACGTATTCTTCGCGTGAGCTCATGGCGTCCTCCCGGGTTGACCGTACGATTCTAACGCTAGCGGCCGCCTGCGACATCGATGAAAGTGCCGCTCGAATACGAGGCCTCGTCCGACAGCAGCCACAGGATCGCGTGCGCCACTTCCTCGGGCTGCCCGCCGCGCTTCATCGGCACCATGTCCTTCACCCGGTCGACGCGCCCGGGCTCGCCGCCCGAGGCGTGGATCGCGGTGTAAATGACGCCCGGGCGCACCGCGTTGACGCGGATGCCGTCCGCCGCAACCTCCTTCGCCAACCCGACCGTCAGCGTATCCACTGCGCCCTTGGCGGCGGCGTAATCGACGTACTCGCCGGGCGAACCGAGCCGGGAGGCGACCGAAGACACGTTGACGATCGCGCCGCCCGCGCCGCCGCGGCGGGTCGACATGCGCCGCACCGCCTCGCGCGCGCACAGGAAGGCGCCGATGACGTTGACCGCGAACACGCGCTCGAGGCGCGCCGCGTCCATGTCTTCCACGCGCGCCTGGCGCTCGAGGATGCCGGCGTTGTTGACCAGCCCGCCGAGCGGCCCGAGCACGCGCTCGGCCTCTTCGAACAGCCGCACCACTTCGGGCTCGGAGGCAACGTCGGCGCCGAGCGCGACCGCCCTGCCGCCTGAACGCGCGATCTGCGCGACGACCGCATCGGCCGCGGCGCGATCGCGGCGGTAGTTGAGGCACACCGCCCAGCCGCGCTCGGCGGCGAGGCGCGCGGTCGCCGCGCCGATGCCGCGTCCGCCGCCGGTGACGATCAGGGTTCGACTCATTGGACTGTCTCCTCCGGCGGCACGAACGCGACCACGGTCCAGCCCGCCTTGGGCTCGATGCGGTAGCCGTCGGTTGCCATTCGCAGTTGCCGGCGCTCGTTGAGCGCGAACGGCACCAGTACGCCTTCGCCGCGCCTGGCGAGGAACTCGTCATAGCCGAAATCTTCGCTCAGCCCGGTCGCCTTCAAGCGCCAGCCCCGGTCGATGAGCGCCTCGAGCTGCGCGCGCGTGACCTCCTCGCCCAGCAGCTGCGGCGCGGCGAGCTGCTGCGCGAAGTCGGTGCGCGAAGCTTCGCCGCCCTCGGAGGGCAGCACGCGCAGATAGGCCACGCGGTTGGCGCCGAACTCAGGCCGGTAACGCACGCAGGCGAGGCTGTTGAACTCGCGCCGCGGCGACAGCGCAAGCAGCCGCCCGATACCGACCAGGTCGAGGTGGCGGTCGGCGTGCTCCGAGACGGGATTGCCGAAGAAGGTGCGCAGGCCCTGCATGCGCGCCTCGCGGATGCCGGCCCAGTCTTCGTCCGCCACCACGACCGCCAGCTTCAGATCGGCGAGCGCCTTGGCCATCCCGCGCGCAAGGCGATCCGAACCGATGATCAGCACGCCGTTCGGGTCCGGGTCGGCCACCCTGAGCCAGCGCGCGAGCGGCCCGGCGCTCGCGCTCTGGATCAGCACTGTGCCGATGATCATGAGGAAGGTGAGCGGCACCAGCTTGTCGCCGCCGGGCACGCCGAGCTGCTCCAGGCGCAGCGCGAACAGCGCCGAGACCGCCGCGGCGACGATGCCGCGCGGCGCGATCCAGGCCAGCAGCGCGCGCTCGCGCCAGGTCACGGAGGAGAACAGCGTGCTCGCCAGCACCGCCGCCGGGCGCGCCACGAACTGCGCCACCAGCAGCACGCCGATGCCGCCGGCGACCGTGATGAGCGGAATCGGCCCGTCCAGGCGTGCCGCCAGCACGATGAACAGCAGCGTGATCAGCAGCGTGCTCAGATGCTCCTTGAAATCGAGGATGCTGTCCATCTGCAGGCCCTTCTGGTTCGCGAGTACGATCCCCATCACCGTCACCGCGAGCAGACC
>JBOIFB010000415.1:0-2104 GCA_050741415.1 Burkholderiales bacterium
CCGCAAGGCGTGGAAGCGGCCGCCGCGCAAGTTCGAGCGCGGCTACGGCGCGGTGTTCTCGCAACACATCGGCCAGGCCGACCAGGGATGCGACTTCGACTTCCTCGAGGGGACGGCTCCGACCTCCGAGCCCGAAATCCACTGAGCGTCGCTGTTGCCGGATAATCGAATTTTTCCTCCGAGGGATAAGCATGGATCTGCAGCAAAACACCTTCAAACGCGCGCTTAAGGCCGGCAAAGCACAGATCGGCCTCTGGTCGAGCCTGTCGTCCAGCTACAGCGTGGAGATCATCGCCGGCGCAGGCTTCGACTGGATCCTGCTCGACTGCGAGCATTCGCCCAACGATCTCGAGAGCCTGCTCACGCAGCTGCAGGCCGCCGCGCCCTATCCGACCACGCCGATCGTGCGCGTGCCGTGGAACGACATGGTTGCGATCAAGCGCGTACTCGACATCGGCGCCCAGTCGCTGCTCGTGCCTTACGTCTGCAGCGCCGTCGAAGCGAAGGCCGCGGTCGCGGCGATGCGCTATCCGCCGGCAGGAGTGCGCGGTGTCGCCGGCACGACGCGCGCCTCGCGCTTCGGGCGGGTCAAGGACTACGCGAAGCGCGCGCCGGAAGAGCTCTGCCTGCTGGTGCAGGTCGAGACCAAGCCGGCGCTGGATCAGCTCGAGGCGATCTGCGCGGTAGATGGCGTCGACGGCGTGTTCATCGGCCCGGCCGACCTGCACGCCTCGATGGGCTATACGGGCGAGACCGCGAACCCGGCAGTCATGCCGCTGATCGAGGAGGCCATGCGCCGCATCCGCAAGGCGGGCAAGGCGCCGGGCTACCTGTCGCCGATCGAAACCGACGCCAGGCGCATGATCGCCGCCGGCTGCCAGTTCTGCGCCGTGGGCGCCGACGTCGGCATTCTTGCGCGCGGCGCGGACGCCCTGGCGGCGAAATTCAAGCACTGAGAAAGACGCGAATGAAGCCCGATATCGTACTTACCACCAGGATCTTTCCGCCGACTCAGGCGCTCCTCGAGAAGGAGTTCGCCTGCCACAAACTCTACGAAACAGCCGACCGCGATGCGTTTCTCAGGCAGCTCGCGTCGAAGGTGCGCGCACTCGCGACTTTCGGCGGTGCGGGGGCCGACGCGAAGCTGATGGACGCGCTGCCCCGGCTCGAGCTGATCTCCAACTTCGGGGTCGGCGTCGACGCGATCGATCTCGAGGCGGCGAAAAAGCGCGGCGTCATCGTCACCAACACGCCCGACGTGCTTAACGACTGCGTGGCCGACGCGGCGATGGCACTGACGCTCAACGTGATGCGCAAGTTCCCGCAGTCGGAAGCCTATCTTCGCTCGGGCTACTGGGCGACGCGCGGGGACTACGAGAAGACGACTTCGCTTGGCGGCAAGACCATGGGCGTACTCGGACTGGGCCGCATCGGCGAGGCGATCGCCAGCCGAGCGCTCGCCTTCGGCATGAAGATCCGCTACCACAATCGCAGCAGGAAGGACGTTGCCTATCCCTACGACCGCGATGCAGTGGCGCTCGCGCGCAATTCCGACGTGCTGATGATTGCCACGCCGGGCGGCGCAGGCACCAGGTCTCTGGTCAGCGCCAGGGTGCTCGACGCGCTCGGGCCGACGGGTTACGTGGTCAACATCGCGCGCGGCTCCGTGGTCGACGAACCGGTGCTGCTGGACTACCTGCGGCGCGCGCAGATCGCCGGCGCGGGCCTGGACGTGTTCGCCAACGAACCGAACATCACGCCCGAGTTCTTCGCACTCGACAACGCGGTGATTGTGCCGCACGTCGGCAGCGCCACCAACGAGACGCGCGGCGCGATGGGCGACCTGCAGATAGAGAACCTCCGCCTGCATTTCGCAGGCAAGCCGGTGCTGACCCGAGTAGTCTGAACGCCCACCCGGCAGTCAACCGAACCGGGCTGCTACTCGTCGTCGAGCCGCTGCGTCTCGCGCTCGACGCGATACTCGCCTTCGATCACGACATTGTCTCCCCCGCGCGCGGCGCGGCGGATTTCACGCGTGCGCCACCACAGCCAGCCCCAGATCAGCAGCGCGGCGGTCGCGGCGATCGCCAGCAGCACCGAGGCG
>JBOIFB010000416.1:0-2100 GCA_050741415.1 Burkholderiales bacterium
GGCTGCGGGTGACGATGTCGCGCTAGCCCTTGCGCTCGAGGCGACGCAGGAGCGCCGAGCCGGCGAGGCCGCGGTGGCCGGCGACGTAAACGCGGGTCTCGGGGGTCATTCGACGGCCCGCGGCGCCGGGTCAGCGACGTTGCCGGAGGCCGCTCGACGGGCGCGGCTGTCTCGACGACAGCCATTTCCTGAAAGACGATTGACTTTCGCCGGACGTCTGCCCCAGCAGCAAGTTCTCGACGCTGATGTCCTCGTCCAGGTCTTGCCAGTGGATGCCATACCCTTTGCCGATCAGCTGCCAGTTGTCCCGTTCCTTGCGGCTTGCGTGCAGGAGCCTGGGGAACCAGGCCAAGGGCGCGGAGATCGTCCTGCCGTCGCTCAGGTCGACGCTGAGGGTGTCCTTGGTCACCGTCACGCTCTGCGCGACGGGAACCTCTGCCTCAATCGTTGAAATACGCATCCCATGCCTCCTTCAAATCATCCGCATGCGCCCGCACGAGTTCCTGGATTCGCGTGATTTCCACCCGGGAGAATCCCCCGCTCGTGTGGAGCCGGACCGGCTCTAACCACAACTTGGCGACATTATCGTCGCGTTCGACGTGCACGTGAACCGGCTCGTTCCGATCGCCTGCGTAGAAGAAGAACCGATAAGGAAAATGGGGTCTGACCCCATTTTAGAACCGGGACCTGTCGCCTTACTTCACGACGTTCGCCGCCGCGGCGCCCAGGGCAGCGCCGGCGGCGTCGACCAGCGCGTCGGCGAGTTCGAAGCCGTGTGCGTGGCCGATGATCTCGATCGCCTCCTGCGCGAAGCCGAACGCGATCGCCGCTGCGGCCACTCCGAGCGCGGGTGCGCGCGGCAGCGCTCGGCGCCACAGGATCGCGAGCACGGCGTAGGCGCCGAAGTGGGCGATCCAGTGCCAGTTGCCGTAGGCGGCTTGGCCGGCGCTGGGCACCACGCTTGCCGCAAGCAGAAAGACGGTAAGCGCGACTGCGGCGAGGAAGGATGGGGTCTTAGGCAAGAGTGTGAATCTCGAATCGGAGTCTGCCGCGACTTTTAACCCAAAACCGGAGACAGATCCCGAAAGACAGAACCGGGAATGACCGGGGTCTGTCCCCATTTCTCACGCCTTCAGTTGTTAGCGAGCAATTCGGCAACCGCCGAGTGCAATGCTGCAAGGTCCGCTTCCACGACGCCCCACACGATCTTATCGTCAACGTTGGCATAGCCGTGGATGATGATGTTGCGGAAAGCGATGATCCTCCGATGTTCGGGAATGCGCGCCGCGGTCGCCGGGTCGGCGTTTGCCAGCTTGGAGAGAGCCTCGCCGACCACGGCGAACTTGCGTTCCACGGCCGCTTTCAGCATCTCGTCGCGCCGGTAATCCTCGAAGCTCTTGCCGCTGCAGAACGCAGCGATGCTGTCGGCCGCGAGCCGGATGTCGAAGAGATATTTCCGCGCTTCAGGCCGCATAGAGCAAGACTTTCTCCTGCTCCACGCGCTGCCGGAAATGGGGATTGGCGAGGTTGGCCGGCGTGACGAGATCCACGGGGAGACCGAACAGCGCCTCGAGTCCTTCGCGCAGGCGAAAGTAGGCATCGGCATACTCGCGCGGCGGAAGGTCGCCGAGGTCCACCACAAAATCCAGGTCGCCGGGCCGCTCGCTCGCGCGCGTCGCGGCCGAGCCGAACAGCTCCAGCCGACGCACGCCGAGGCGCCTGCAGATGCGCGCCAGCTCTTCTGCTTTCGGCGCCAGCTCTGGCGGCAGGCCGCGAACCGCTGTCGAGGGGGGGCGGGCGATCATGGAGCGATTCTATTCCCTTCCCGCAACCCAAACCGGGGATCAAGACCGGGGACAGATCCCGAAAGGCAGAATCGGGAAGAACCGGAGTCTGCCGTCGTTTCCTGCCGACGCCTCGGACGGGACTGTTACGCTTCTTGCGCGAGCGGCAATCCCAGTACCGCGGCGGCGCGGCTGAGCTTGCGGTCGAAGCAGGCGAAGCCGACACCGACCCCGGACTGCTTGAGCAGCAAGTCGGCCGCTGCCAGATGCACGCCGTCGTAGGCGCGCAGCGCAAACGCTTCGGCCAGGTCCGAAG
>JBOIFB010000417.1:0-2093 GCA_050741415.1 Burkholderiales bacterium
TCAACCCCTTCTCGTGCAGATGCCGGTTCACCGCCTTGAACAACTCTTTGGCCAATCCGTGCTTTTCCAGCAAGTGACGGAATTTGCACACCGTCGTCTCATCCGGTGCCGGTTCACGTCCCAGATCTATGCCCACGAACCGGCGCATCGACGCCGAGTCGTACAGCGCTTCCTCCACCGCCGGATCGCTCAGCGCGTACCACTGCTGCAGGAAGTGGATGCGCAGCATGCGCTCCACACCCACCGGGCGACGACCTCCATCAGCGCGCGCTTTCGGATAAACCGGTTCGATCACCGCGCACAGCGCCGACCACGGCACGACCTTGTCCATCTGTGCCAGGAATACGTCCCGCCGCGTCGCCTTGCGGTGTGCTTCAAATCCACCATCGGCTTGCGTGGCCAAGGTCAGTTGATCGCGCATCGTCTACACTCCGTCAAACAGGGTTACGATTCGACAGCAGAGCAAAATCAGAGTTTCCTTAAGGCTAGAGCCCGAGTAACTTGGACGCGAATCTCTGCTGCAACTCTCCAATTGGTGCTCCAGGAACAATATCTACCAATAGCAACGTCAGGAGCGGCCAGCCTGCGGCAACCGCCGCAGCCACGTAGCTGCCCTGGACAGCAAGATAAATTCCGCAACCCAATGCGACAGGCCATTTGAGGTGCACGAACAGGGCCGAGAGGTTTGCAAGCCAGAGACTGATAAAGGACATGCGAACAAGCACCCACAGCCAGGAAATGACAATTACGACGAACGCTACATAACCCCAGTCGTATTTTAACAACGCGATAGGCGCAATTGGCTGGGCGACGAAGATCGGCAGACGAGCCCACTCGATTGCACGAAGCAGGCACCATCTGACCTTGATCTCGTCAGGCTCGTCCCGCACCCAGGCCACGTTGAAAACGCTCTTTGACATTACGAGTTATCCCGATCTGAGCTCGAACGTTTTCATGAGCTACGGGCGACAGGGGCGCTCCGCGTTGCACGTCCCTCGATGGAAGGATTACGAATTACGCACTCAGCAATTGAAACGTGTAGTCGCTTTTGCGCTTGGGGTCGACCGTCTCGTCATCGACTGCGCACTTCCAAGCAACAGAGAAGTATTCCTGATCTGCGGGTGTGTAGTTCATGCCTTTGAGAACGACAGGAACTTCGATGACCCCGTCTTCGGTCTTGGTGTCAATAATTCGCACGATCATGCTTCACCCTAACGGACTGCTTGCGACGCTACAAGCCTCTGCCGGAACCGTGTTGCTCGCAAGCCAAGCTCAACCAAGTACGTTTGCTGCGAAAACGTCCCGTTCATCGCCTTGCCCGGTGACGCCAAGTCACCCTCACGACAATCGCGGACTTAGTGGCGTTCGCGCGGGGCGATCGCCTCCGTGTTTGCCCAGACCTGCCATCCTGAAAGCGGAGAGTCGCCACTGGCTCCTTCGGGTCGAAAAGTCGCCATCCGACCAAGACAGAATTGCCTAGCTCTGCGCGCGGTGTTTGCCGATCAGCAATAGCGCGATCAGCGTGAGCGCCGCCGCCGCGGACAGGTAGTAGCCCACATACTGCAATCCGTAATGACTCGCGAGCCAGGTGGCGATGCCCGGTGCCAGCGAGGCGCCCAGGATGCCGGCAAGATTGAATGCCAGCGAGGCGCCGGTGTAACGCACCGCAGTCGGAAACAGACCTGCGAGCGCCGTGCCAAGCGGGCCGTAGGTGAGGCCCATCAGGAACAGCCCCAGCGCGAGGAAGATCAGCACCGCGCCGGGATCGTTGGCCACGAACATCGGCGCGAACAGGACGCCGAATGCAAGGATCGCCAGCGATGCGGCGATGAGCACCGCGCGCGATCCGTACCGGTCTGCGACCACGGCCGACAGCGGAATGCCGAGCGCGAAGGCGAGCATCGCCGCCATCTGCAGAATCAGAAACTGCCCGCGCGGATAATGCAGCGCCGCGGTGCCCCAGCTCAACGTGAACACGGTCATCAGGTAGAACAACAGGAACGTGGCCAGGCACGCGAACATGCCGAGCGTCAGAATCCATGGATGGCGCGCGAACACTGCGAACATCGGCAGACGCACGCGCTCGTTGTTCT
>JBOIFB010000418.1:0-2090 GCA_050741415.1 Burkholderiales bacterium
GGGCAGGGCTACAAGCTCGCCGAGGATGACCCGATCGCCTACCATGGACCGGGCAAGTTCGATCCCGCCGAGGGGATCAAGAAGTCTTCAGGCGGGCGGCCCAGCTACAGCCAGATCTTCGGCGACTGGCTGTGCGACATGGCCGAGCTCGACCCGCGCCTGGTGGCGATTACGCCGGCGATGCGCGAAGGCTCGGGGATGGTGAAGTTCTCGGACAGGTTTCCGCAACGCTATTTCGACGTCGGCATCGCCGAGCAGCACGCGGTCACCTTCGCGGCCGGGCTCGCCTGCGAGGGCGCCAAGCCGGTGGTGGCGATTTACTCGACCTTCCTGCAGCGCGGCTACGACCAGCTGATCCACGACGTGGCGATCCAGAACCTGCCCGTGGTGTTCGCGCTCGACCGCGGCGGGGTCGTGGGCGGCGACGGCGCGACGCACAACGGCGCGTTCGACTACGCCTACCTGCGCACCGTCCCCAACCTGACCGTGATGGCGCCTTGCGACGAGGACGAGTGCCGGCAGATGCTCTACACCGCGTTCATACTCGATTCGCCCGCGGCGGTGCGCTATCCGCGCGGCAGCGGCCCCGGGGTCGAGACGCGCAAGGAGATGGTCGCGCTGCCGCTCGGCAAGGCCGAGCTTCGGCGCGAAGGCCGGCGGGTCGCGATCCTCGCCTTCGGCAGTATGCTGCGCCCTGCGCTGGAGGCCGCCGCCGCGCTCGACGCGACGGTCGCCAACATGCGCTTCGTCAAGCCGCTGGACTTGGCCTTGCTGCGCCGGCTGGCCGAGACCCACGAGCTGCTGGTGACCGTGGAAGAGCACGCGGCGATGGGCGGCGCGGGCGGCGCGGTTTGCGAGGCGCTCGCAACGCTCGGGCTCGAGCGCCGCGTGCTGCTGCTCGGCCTGCCGGATCGCTTCATCGACCACGGCGACCCGGCCAGGCTGCTCGCCTCGGTGGGCCTGGACGCGGAGGGAATCGGCAAGGCGATCCGAATCGCAATATCCGAGTAAATTAGTCGGATGCTATCATTGCGGCCATGAAATCACGCGATCTGTACGACATCCCCGACGTTCAGGCTCTGGCGGACACTCGCAAGCTGGCGATCGACAAGGTCGGCGTCAAGGCGATTCGCCACCCGATGCGCATCCAGGAGCGCTCCGGGTCGGTGCAGCACACGATCGCCACGTTCAACATGTACGTTGGCTTGCCGCATCACTTCAAGGGCACCCACATGTCGCGCTTCGTGGAGATCCTCGAGGCGCACGAGCGCGAGATCACGGTCGAGACCTTTCAGGTGATGCTGAAGGAGATGGTCGAGCGGCTCGAGGCCGGGGAAGGTCTGATCGAGATGAGCTTTCCGTACTTCATCGAGAAGGCGGCGCCGGTGTCCGAGGTGAAGAGCCTGATGGACTACGAGGTGACGTTCGTCGGCGAGATTCACGGTGGAAAGCAGACCTTCACCATGAGGGTCCTGGTGCCCGTCACCAGCTTGTGCCCGTGCTCGAAGAAGATCTCCGCCCGCGGCGCGCACAATCAACGCTCGCACGTCACCGTGAGTGCGCGCCTGAACGACTTTGTCTGGATCGAAGAGATCGTCGACCTGGTCGAGAAACAGGCCTCGAGCGAGCTTTACGGGCTGCTCAAGCGGCCGGACGAAAAGTACGTTACCGAACGTGCCTACGACAATCCGAAGTTCGTCGAAGACATGGTGCGCGACGTCGCAGCGGTGCTGAATCTGGACGAGCGCGTCGAGTCCTACGTGGTCGAATCGGAGAACTTCGAGTCGATCCACAACCACAGCGCCTACGCGCTCATCGAGCGCGACAAGTCCGGGCGCTGATCCCGCAGCGGCGAACTGCCCGACCCGGCCCGGCGCCTGAGCGGACAGGCTCAATAGCGGCGGATCAGGATCATCGATTGACCGTCGCGCTGCATCTCCACCCGGTTCAGGAAGCTCATGCCGAGCAGGGCGACGCCGAGCCCGCTTTGCAGCACCACCGCGTCCACGTTCTGCAGCCTGATGGCGCCCAGGCGGACCTCGTCCAGCTTCACCTTGTAGGCGAGCGCCGGGCCGGCGGCGGTCTGTATC
>JBOIFB010000419.1:0-2083 GCA_050741415.1 Burkholderiales bacterium
CCTCACGCCAGATGAACGCGTGACATCCCGGCGTTTACGCCATACCACGCAACCGGAGTGCCATCCGAAGCGACCCTGAGCGTCGTTGATCCCGCGTCAAACCGGACCTGGTGTTAGCGGCGGTGGTAAATACGACAGCTATGGCGGTCGAAAATCTGACAGTCGGCAGCGCGACCAGGCTGCTGGCTGAGAGCTTCGCTCCCGGCCGGTGATTTCTTTCACCCAGCGCCTCCGACACCAGCGGAGGCGCGATGTTCGGACGGGAGACACGCATGCTACTGAGGCATTACCTCGAGCAGGGCACGAGTAAGAGTGAGCTGGCACGGCAGCTGGGGATCAGCCGCGACACCGTGCATCGGTGGATTCGCGACGGGGATCTTGATCGGGATCTCGACGAGGCGGCGGTCCGGTATGGGCCGCGGCCGCCGGTGGCGACGAAGCTCGGAGCGTATAAGCCGATCATCGAGGCGCGCCTCGCGGCGTATCCCGAGCTGTCGTCCGTGCGGCTCCTCGACGAAATCCGCGCCGCCGGCTATGCGGGCGGGTACTCGCAGCTGAAGGCCTTCGTCCGCCAGGTGCGGCCGGTGCCGGTGCCCGAGCCCGTCATCCGGTTCGAAACGCCAGCAGGCCGACAAGCGCAAGTGGACTTCGCGCGCTTCCGGTTTGCCTGGGGCGTGCGGTATGCGTTGCTCGTCGTCCTCGGCTACTCGCGGTTGCTCTGGTGCCGCTTTTACCCGCGCCAGGATATGGCGGCGTTGATGGATGGTCTCGAAGACGCCTTCCGCGCGTTTGGCGGCGTGCCGCAAGAGGTGCTATTCGATCAAATGAAGTCGGTGATCACGCGCGACCTGCGGCTGCAGGGCGGCGCGCTGGTCCGCAATGCCGAGTTTCTGCGCTTCTCGTCCCATTGGGGCTTCACGCCGCGGGCGTGTCGGCCGTATCGCGCGCAGACGAAGGGCAAAGTCGAGCGCCCGGTCCGCTACCTGCGCGGCAATTTCGTCTACGGCCGCACGTTCCTGCATGATGCCGATCTCGATCACCAGTGCCAGCGCTGGCTCGCGCACGTCGCCAATGTCCGGGTACACGGTACGACCCAGGCCCGTCCGCAGGTCCGCTTCGATCGCGAGGAGCGCTTCCTCCTGCAGCCCGTGGCCACCCGGCGCTACACGTCGCTGATCCTGGACCGGTCCGCTGCGACGTCCGCGCGCCGATCGCCACGCCCGGTTGTTGTGGTCGAGAAACGCCCGCTCGCCGCCTACGCGCACCTCACCGGCGGTGCCGCATGAAGGGCGCCACGCCCTCGCGACGCGACCGGGTGCGGCACATGCTCGCGGATCTGCGGATGCCCGGCGCCCTCGAAGCGCTCGATGCCATCCTGCAGGGGGTGGATGGCGGCACGCTCGCCGCGCCCGAGGCCATCGAGCAGCTGTTGACCGCGCAGATTCAGTTGCGCAATAACCGCCGCCTGCAGGCGGCGATGCGGTCGAGCCGCTTGCCCGTCGTCAAACAGCTCGGCGACTTCGACTTCACCTTTCAGCCGTCGGTGCGCCGCGAGCAGATCGAAAGCCTGCACGAGCTCGGCTTCCTTGAGCGTCGCGAGAATGTGATCTTCCTCGGGCCGCCGGGCGTCGGCAAAACCCATCTGGCGATTAGCCTCGCTATCGCCGCGGCGCAGAGCGGTCGACGGGTCTACTACGGCACGCTCGCCGACCTGATCACGTCGTTGGAAGAAGCTCAGGCCGCCGGTCGCCTGCAGGCGCGCCTCAAAGTGCTCACCCATCCGGCACTCCTGGTCGTCGATGAAATCGGCTACCTGCCGATCACCCGCACCGGCGCCATGCTCTTCTTTCAGCTCATGACGCGCCGCTACGAGCACGCCTCCACAGTCCTCACGTCTAACAAAGGCTTCGAAGAGTGGGGCGACATCTTCGGCGATGACGTCATGGCGGCCGCGCTCATCGATCGGCTGGTCCACCATTGCCATCTCGTGACGATTCGCGGCAACAGCTATCGCCTGCGCCAGCACACGGAACTGTGGCAGACGCTCCACGCGCCACCGGAGGCCGAGCCCGCCGCCACTCGC
>JBOIFB010000420.1:0-2073 GCA_050741415.1 Burkholderiales bacterium
GGCCCGGAGGGCGCTGCCGTCGACCTCGCGCGCTCGCGCGCGTCGATGCAGGGCGAAATCAAGTCGGCCGAAGCGCGGGAAGACCTGGCGAAGAAGAAATGGCAGCGCGCAGTGGAGCTGAAGGAGAAGAATTTCGTCTCTGCCAATGCGCGCGACGAGGCCGAGGCCGAATACCGCCTGGCGATCGAGCAACTGCGCGCGGCGCGCGAGAACCGGCGCCTGGCCGAGCTGGACCTGAAGCGCGCCGAGGAGGTGCTCGCGCAGCGCTCGATCAAGAGTCCGGTAACCGGAATCGTGGTGGAAGTGATGTTGCGGCCGGGAGAGCTCATGAGCTCGAACCAGAAGGATCCGATCATGAAACTGGTGGAGATCGACCCGCTCAATGTCGAGCTGGTGCTGCCCGTGAGCCGCTTCGGAAGCATCAAGGCCGGGCAGCGCGCCGAGGTTTCTCCGGAACCGCCCGTCGGCGGCAGCTACCTTGCGCGCGTCGAGGTCGCCGATCGGATGGTCGACGCCGCAAGCGGCACCTTCGGTGTGCGCCTGCAACTGCCCAATCCCGGCAATCGAATTCCGGCCGGAATCAAGTGCCGCGTGCGCTTCTAAGCGCCTTGCTCGCGCTCGGCTGCGCGGTCGCGCTGGCGGGTGCGGCCGTTCCGGCTGCGGCGGCGACGGTGCAGGTGACGCTGAACGTGCCGCGCGGCAAGGCCGAGTCGGTCCGTCTGCGCCGCCTGCCGCGCGGCACCGTGGTCGGTATCGCCCTCAGCGCCTCGGGCCGGCTCGGAGTCGCACTGGTCGGCGGGGCGCAGCTCAAGACGAAGAAACCCAGGGCGCTGTTTCGCGCGCTGGTCAGCCGCAACATGTCCTTCAAAGTCGTGATCCCCGAGAGCGACGACTACTACCTGGTGCTCGACAACCGGCGCGGCAACGAGGCGGTAAACGTCACCGCGACGGTGCAGGCGGTGCGCGGCAAGAAGAAGGCGCCCGCGCCGGCCATGCCGAAAAGCGGCGGCAAGCTCGAGCAGACGCGCGGCAGCGCCGCGCCGCGCCTGGAATCGCGCTCCTGACGAGCCCTATTCCCCGCTCCCCGAGAACGCCAGCACGTCCCCCAGATAGTCGTCGAGGTCGAGCAAATCGCGCCGGGCGCGCGAATGCGAGCGCTCTGCGCGCCACTGGGCGGCGGCGAACACCGACTGCCCGAGCGCGAGCGGGAGCTTGTCGAGTTGGCGCAAACGCGCCGCCGCGAGCGGAAGGAAAGTGGCGACGAGGTCCTCTTCGATGGCGAGGATCGCTTCGCAGCTTCCCGGGTCGCCCTGCCGGCCGCAGCGGCCGAAGAGTTGCCGGTCGATGCGGGCGGAATCGTTCAGCTCGGTGGTGATGACGTGCAGGCCGCCCGCCGCGGCAATGCCGGGCGCGAGCTTGATGTCGGTGCCGCGGCCGGCCATATTGGTCGCCACCGTCACGCATCCTGATTCACCGGCGCGCGCGACGATCTCGGCTTCCTCGCGGTCCTGGCGCGCATTGAGCAGTCGAAACGGGATCTGCGCCGCCTCGAGCGCCTGCGCCAGGGCCTCGGAAGCGGCCACCGAGCGGGTTCCGATCAGCACCGGCCGCCCAGCCGCGTGCTGCCGCGCGACGCTCTCAACCACGGCGCGCCATTTGACCCCGGTGCGGCCGTAGATGCGGTCCGCGTAGCGCGTGCGGCGCACGGGCTTGTGGGTGGGGATCTTCGACACGCGCAGCCGGTACACGGCCCACAGCTCGGACGCGACTTCGCTCGCGGTGCCGGTCATCCCCGCCAGGTGGACGTAGCGCCGGAAGAAGCGCTGATAGCTGATGCGGGCCAGCGTTTCACGCTGTCCGGTAACCTCGCAGTCCTCCTTGATCTCGATCAACTGGTGCAGGCCCTGCTCCCAGGAGCGGTCGGGCATGAGCCGCCCGGTGTTCTCGTCGATGATCACCACCTTGCCGTCGCGCACCAGGTAGTGCTTGTCGCGCTGGAAGATATGCAGCGCGCTGAGCGCCTGGCGCACCAGCTGCTCGCGGCGGCGCGGTCCGCGCCACACGCCGCTGAGC
>JBOIFB010000421.1:0-2072 GCA_050741415.1 Burkholderiales bacterium
GCAGCGCCGCCTCGAACGGCGCCACCCCGCGCTCGATATGGCGCATGGCGTTCTCCAGCACCACGATCGCGTCGTCGACCACGAAGCCGGTGGCGATCGTGAGCGCCATGAGCGACAGGTTGTCCAGGCTGTAGCCGCACAGGTACATCACGCCGAAGGTCCCGACCAGCGATACCGGCACCGCGATCGCGGGAATCAGGGTGGTGCGCGCATTGCGCAAGAACGCGAACACGACCAGGATCACCAGGCCCATCGCGATCAGGAGCGTGGCCTCGACCTCGCGCAGGGACGCGTTGATGGTCGAGGTGCGCTCCATCGCCACGCTGACGTTGATCGCCTGCGGGATCGAGGCCTCGAGCTGAGGCAGCGCCTCGCGCACGCTGCGCGTGGTCTCGAGGATGTTGGCGCCGGGCTGCTTGTACAGGATCACCAGCACCGAAGGCTTGCCGTTCGACAGCCCGGCGTTGCGCACGTCCTGCACCGAGTCGATCACGTCGGCGACGTCCGAGACGCGCACCGGCGCGCCGTTGCGCCAGGCGACCACCAGCGGGCGGTACTGGCTCGCCTGCGTGGCCTGGTCGCTGGCATAGATCTGCCATTGCCGCTTGCCCTGCTCGACCACGCCCTTGGGCCGGTTCGCGTTCGCCGCGGCGAGCGTGCTGCGCACCTGGGTCAGGCTGATGCCGACCTTGCTGAGCGCATTCGGGTTCAGCTCGACGCGCACCGCGGGCAGCGAGCTGCCGCCGACCCTGGCCTCGCCGATGCCGTCGATCTGCGACAGCTTCTGCGCCAGGATGGTGGACGCGGCGTCGTACATCTGGCCCCGGTCGAGCGTGCTCGAGGTGAGCGCCAGGATCATGATCGGCGCGGCCGCCGGGTTCACCTTGTGGTAGGTCGGATTGCTCGGCAGCCCCGTCGGCAGCAGGCTGCGCGCGGCGTTGATCGCCGCCTGCACGTCGCGCGCGGCGCCGTTGATGTCGCGGTCGAGGTCGAACTGCAGCGTGACGCGGGTCGAGCCGATCGAGCTGGTCGAAGTGATCTCGGTCACGCCGGCAATGCGGCCGAGGGCGCGCTCGAGCGGGGTGGCCACCGTAGCCGCCATGGTCTCGGGGCTGGCGCCGGGCAGGCTGGCCTGGACCGAGATGGTCGGGAAGTCCACCTGCGGCAGCGGCGCCACCGGCAGCAGGTTGAAGGCGACGATGCCCGACAGCGCGAGCCCCGCGGTCAGCAGGGTGGTGGCGACCGGCCGGCGGATGAACGGCTCGGAGAAATTCATGCCGCCCCCGCTCCTTCAACCGCCGCATCGACGCGCCGCGCCAGGCGGTCGAACGCGAGGTAGATCACCGGCGTGGTGAACAGCGTCAGCACCTGGCTGAAGATCAGGCCGCCCACCATGGTGATGCCGAGCGGATGGCGCAGCTCCGAGCCGACGCCGGTGCCGAGCATCAGCGGCAGCGCGCTCAGCAGCGCCGCCATGGTGGTCATCAGGATCGGGCGCAAGCGCAGCAGGCAGGCCTGGTGGATCGCCTCGCGCGGGCTCTTGCCCTCGTGCCGCTCCGCGTCGAGAGCAAAGTCGACCATCATGATCGCGTTCTTCTTCACGATGCCGATCAGCAGGATGATGCCGATGATGCCGATCACGCCCAGGTCGGTGCGCGCGATCATCAGCGCGAGCAGCGCGCCGACGCCGGCCGAAGGCAGCGTCGAGAGAATGGTGACCGGGTGGATGAAGCTTTCGTACAGCACCCCGAGCACGATGTACATGGTGACGATCGCCGCCAGGATCAGCAGCAGCTCGTTGCCGAGCGAAGCGCGAAACGCGAGCGCGGCGCCCTGGAAGCTGGTGCTGACCGAGGCCGGCACGCCGAGCTGCTGCTCGGTGCGCTGGATCGCGTCGACCGCGGCGCCGAGAGAGGCGCCGGGCGCAACGTCGAACGACACCGTCGCGGCCGGAAACTGGCCGAGGTGATTGATCACCAGCGGGGCGGGCTTCTCCTCGGTGCGCGTGAGCGAGCCGAGCGGCACCTGGCCGCCCGCGGAGGACGGCACATACAGGCCGCCCAGGGCCTGCG
>JBOIFB010000422.1:0-2066 GCA_050741415.1 Burkholderiales bacterium
GTCGTCTCGTTCCCTGGGCGGGACTTCGATCACCTCAACGTCGCGACCCACGACCCCTACTTGCTCGACACGATCAGCGCGCACAAGATCGAGACCGGCTATTACTACCCGCTTGCCGAATACGTCCTCTCCGCGAGCGACGGCTTCGCCGAGGCGGTGCAAGGCGGCTATCTCAGCGCCGCCGACCTGAGCGAGTTCTACCTGCCGCTCGGTAATCTGCAGAAGATCGCCTCGGAGATGGGAAATCTGTTTCACCAGGACGCGACCTCTACCGCGGGCGGGTTCGTGAAGCTGCTCATCGGCGGCCTTGGCGCGATGGTGGCCGGCGACCGCAACGAGGTGAACCAGCTCGTGGACGCCTACATCGACACGCGCTACTTCGCGGGGCGCTACGAGAACGACGCGCGCGAATACGTCATCGCGCGGGACACCGACTGGTCTCTACGGCTGCGCATCGGCGGTGCGGCGCTTGGGATCGGCACCGTCGCTGCAGGCGTCTTCGGGCTCGTGTTCGGCCTCGCCGGTGCGATTGCGCTCGCGCCGGTATTCAAGCTGGTCGAATCGATCTCGAGCGACGAGGCGGAGTTCCTGCGCAATACTTTCGATGCCGGCTGGACGGGCGGCCCGCTCCCCGACTCGAGCGCCGAAGAAGTGCTGCTGCGGTCCGACCTCGTCGGGGCCGCGCTGGATGTGAGCGATCCGCGCGGCTCCGGCATTCGCCTGGCGACGGTTGCCGATTTCGCGCGCGACGATCTCGAAAATTTCGCGCAGGCGATGCTCGGCGACGCAGATGATTGGTACACGCAAACCTCGAAGTACCTGGTCGACCGCGCCAACGAAACGGGCCAGCAATCCGCGCTCGGCAAGGCAGAAAAGGAGTTCTGGACCTACTCGGAGCGCGCGGCGCAGACCAATCCGATTCTGCTCGCGAGCGTCGACGATCAGGCAACGCAGTTCGCGTCCGATTGGGCAACGATGCTCGCCGACGCAAGCCCGGACGCTGCCGTTCATGGGACTTCACCGCTCGACGTCTCGGGCCTCGACACGTACGCGGAGAAGCGGCAATTCTGGGACGGCGCGCTGGCGACTCTGGAGAATCTGCTCGACCTGTTCGTCGGCACTGCGCACGCGCAGGAGTACGAGCAGCAGGTCAGGCGCGAGATCGACGACGCCGTCGCCGGAATCCAGTCGGTAGCGATCCGCCAAGGCCGCCCCGCCAACCCCTTCGCCTCTCCCGACTTCCACCCCGACGCCTCGATCTCTCTCGGCGCGCTCGCCGCAGGCTCGGTCCGCACCTTCACGCTCTACCTGCCCTACGACGCCGGCAGCGGCGGGCAGCGCGTCGAGCTCGCGCTCGCGGGCGGCGCGGCGAACCTGCTCGCGCTGCTCGATCATGCGGGTGAAGTCGCGCTCGGGCCGGACGGTGCGTTCACGCTGGTGGTGCCCGAAGGGCGGCGCGAGCTGAGCTTCGGCTTGCGCGCGAAGCAGGACATCGCCGGCGGCGCGACGCTCGGGCTCTCGGCGCAGCTGGTCGACGCCCAGAACGTGGCGACGCACTCCGCGCACCTCGAGCTCAACCTCGCGCTCGACGGCGCGGGCGCGGCGCTGCCCGTCACCTCGCGCGAGATCCGCGGCGACTGGGAAGCCAAGCCCTGGACCGACCCCGCGACCGGCATCACCTACGCCTACCGGCTCGACGACCTGGGCAACGTCGAGCGCCAGACCGACGTGCCGGCCACCCGGGCCTGGGGGCCCGAACAGTTTCTGCGCGGCAGCAGCGGCGCGGACCACATGGTCACGGGGAATTTCGTCGTGCAGGCGTTCGGCGACGCCGGCGACGATTTCATCCTGGGCTCGGACGACAGCGGCAACTACCTCGCGGGCGGCGCGGGCTCGGATCGCATCGAAGGCGGCGGCTGGGCCGATCACGCCGCCGAATACCTGGAACTGGATCTGCTCGGCCGAACCATCGGACTGGGCGACGACAAGATCTACGGCGGCGCGGGCGACGATTCGATCTGGGGCGAGCGCGAAGCGACGCAGGCCGAACTCGACGACCCCGGCGC
>JBOIFB010000423.1:0-2060 GCA_050741415.1 Burkholderiales bacterium
GAGACGAATCTCCTTCGATCTTTATGTCGGCGAATATCGCACTTAGCGCAACGGACCGAGCAGCGCAATCGCGATGTTGAGCAGACCGAGCGCCAGGTTGACGCCCACCAGGACGCGGATCTGGCCCAGCGCGGCCCCGCCCGCCTTCCAGTCCTCGTGCTGCAGCGCGCGCTTGAGGCGGCCGAACGGCGCGAAATACACGTCCAAGAAGATCGCGCTCATCAGCACGCCGATGCCGGCCATCGCGAGCACGTAGCCGGGCACCGGCGACAGTCGCCCCATCATCGAGAAACCGGTACCCAGGATCAGGATCACCGCCAGCCAAACCCAGCGGAAAAAGCGCGCCAAAATCCCGGTCCACAGCCTGAGCCGCTGCGGCGCCTCGAGCGCCTCGACCGCGGCAGGCCGCACCGCCAGGTAGGCGAGGAACATCCCACCCACCCACACCACCACCGACAACAGGTGCAGCAGCAGCTCGAATCGCATGGCGCCTCCTTTCGGATTGGAGCCCCGATTCTAATCTGGGATACTCGCTCCCTTTTGCACCGGATCGAAGATGTACCCCTGCTTTCGCCTCGGGATTGCATTGCTGCTCGGGCCCGTTCTCAATGCTCGCTGAGCTGGTCGCGCTGCGCGAACGCACGGTCTATCTTGTCGCGGGCACGTGCCCTGCGGTCTATTTCATTGCCGATCGCGAGGCCGGTGGCGTGCTGGTCAATGCGCCGAAGTTCGATCCGGTGCTGCTGGCGGCGCTGAACAACTGCGCGCCGCTGCGCTACCTCTTCCTGCCGAGCCGGCGCGGCGCGCATGAGCTCGAGCGCTGGCGGGCAGCGGCCGGGCTGGAAACCGTCGCCTTCGAGGCGGAGGCGCCGCACATCGCGGGCACAGTCGACCTCGCCATCGGGCGCGGCCGCAAGCTCACCCGCACCATCGATTTCCTGCCGATGTCGGGCGCGACCGAAGGCAGCTGTGCGCTGCGCATCAAGAACGACGGCGGCGCGATCTTCTTCGGCCCAATCCTGGAGCCGGGGTCCGACGGCTGGCCGGCGCTCGTGCCGCACGACGACGACTACTCGGCCGAAAACCGGCTGATCGGCGCGCTCGGCTTGCAGGATCAGCACTTCGAGTACGCCTTCACCGACGTGTTCGAGGAAGGCCGCACGCGCTTCGGGCCCGGCGCGGAGGTCGCGGTACGGGAAAACCTGCGCCGGCTGATCGAGCGCTAGCGCCGCGTGAAGAGCTGCCGGCCGACGATCATGCACGCGACTTCGTCGTTTTGATTCAGCACTTCCCAGCGGAACTTGACCGTGCCGCGATTGGACTGCTTCTGCGATGGCGTCTGCTCGAGCACTTCGGCGCGCAGGCGCAGCGCGTCGCCCGGGCGCACCGGCTTGAGCCAGCGCAGCTCATCCAGCCCGGGCGAGCCCAGGCAGGCCGAATCGACCAGGTAGCCGTCGCACATGAGGCGCATCATCACGCCGCAGGTTTGCCAACCGCTCGCGATCAGGCCGCCGAAGGGCGTCGCCTTGGCCGCCTCAGGGTCGGTGTGGAACACCTGCGGATCGTACTCGCGCGCGAAGCGCACGATGTCCTCGGCCGCAAGCGCGCGCGCGGGGCTCTCGTAAGTCCAGCCCGGAGTGAAATCGTCCCAGTAGTACTTGCTCATGCCCTATCCCTGGACGGCGCCGGCGGTCAGCCCGGCGACGATGCGGCGCTGGAATACGAGCACCAGCGCAACCAGGGGCAACGAGGCCGCACGCGAGGGCGATGCCGATCGCCCGCAGCAAGCTCAGAGCACCTTGCCGCTCTCGTCGTCGATCAGATGGATGTTGTTCAGATCGGCGACCAGCTTCATGCGTCCGCCGTCGCGCGCGCCGGAGTGCGGGTTGACCCGCCCGCAGACCTCGACGCCCTTGACCAGGAAGTACACCAGCGTTTCCATGCCCATCGGCTCGGTGACGTCGAGCTCGACCTCGAACGGATGCTGGTTGGGCTCGAGATGAGGGCGCTGCTCCATGATGTGCTCCGGGCGCAGGCCGAACACCAGCCTTGCGCGGCCC
>JBOIFB010000424.1:0-2035 GCA_050741415.1 Burkholderiales bacterium
GTCGACGATGGCGTAGCGAATATTTGGTCGGTCGAAGCTCGATATGAAAACGCGCGCCTCGCCGAGCGCGAGGCGCGCGACGATCTCGGCGCGCGTCTGCGGGTCGGCGGTGGCGGTGAGCGCGATGCGCGGCACCTGCGGGAAGCGTTCGTGCAGCTGCGACAGCTGCAGATACTCGGGACGGAAGTCGTGACCCCACTGCGACACGCAGTGCGCTTCGTCGATCGCGAGCAGGGCGATGCGGCTGCGTCCGAGCAGCTCCAGGCAGCGCGGCGTGAGCGCCCGCTCGGGCGCGACGTAGATCAGGTCGAGTTCGCCCGCGGCGAGCGCGCGCTCGACCTCGCGCGCGCTCGCCGCGTCCAGAGACGAGTTGAGGAAGGCTGCGCGCACGCCGAGTTGCCTGAGCGCCGCCACCTGGTCCTGCATCAGCGCGATAAGCGGCGAGACCACAACCCCGGTACCGGGGCGCAGCAGCGCAGGCACCTGGTAGCAAAGCGACTTGCCGCCGCCGGTGGGCATCAGAACCAGCGCGTCTCCGCCGGCGGTGAGATGCGCGACGATTTCTTCCTGCGCGCCTCGAAAGCCGGCGTGGCCGAAGGTCCGGCGCAGAACCGCAAGCGCCTCGCCGCCGCGCTCCTCAGTCGTCACAGACCCGCTTCAGCACCTCGTCGCGCATGTCGAAGCTGTGCGCTGCGTCGGGAAACGCGCCTTCGCGCACCTCGGCTGCGTAGCGCGCGATCGCGTCTCGGATCAATTCGCCCGCTTCGGCGTAGCGTTTGGCGAATTTCGGCGCGAAGCCGGAGAACAGGCCGACCAGGTCGTGGAACACCAGCACCTGGCCGTCGCAATGCGGGCCGGCGCCGATGCCGATGGTCGGCACCCCGATCGACCGCGTGATCGCGCGCGCAAGCGGGGCGGGCACCATCTCGAGCACGACGCCCCAGCAGCCTGCTCGCTCGAGCGCGGACGCCTCCTCGAGCAAGCGGCGCGCGCCGGCCTCGTCGCGGCCCTGCAGCTTGTAGCCGCCAAGCGCAGACGCTGTCTGCGGGGTCAGGCCGATGTGCCCGAGCACCGGAACGCCCGCCCGCACCAGCGCCTCGGCCGCGGGCACCGCATCAAGCCCGCCCTCGAGCTTGACCGAATCGGCGCCCGCCTCCTTCATCAGCCGCGCGGCATTGGCGAGCGCCTGTTCGCTGCTTGCATAGGACATGAACGGCATGTCGGCGACGACGAAGGTATCGGGCGCACCTCGCCGCGCGGCCTTGGTGTGGTGCAGCATGTCTTGCATGGTGACCGGCACCGTCGATTCGTAGCCCAGCACCACCATGCCGAGCGAATCCCCGACCAGAATAAGGTCTACGCCGGCCTCCGCCGCAAGCCTGGCGCCGGGAAAATCATATGCGGTGAGCATCACCAGACGCCCGCTCTTCGACTGCCTCAGCTCGAGGACTGTTCTCTTCATTACCTGAAACCGGCTGGAAAGCGGGCTAATGTAGCCCTATCGAGGACGAGTCGTCGAGCGGGTCCCACAATTCGAGGCTGCGCGCGGGCGCGAGCGCTCCCCGCACGAACTGCGCTACGTCAGGATCCTGGATAAAGCTCGGCGAGCACTCGGCGCCGAGGATCGAGGCGGGGTCCAGCGGTCGCGACACGGCGTAGCCCTGGACGTAATCGACCCCGACGCGCCACAGCGCCTCGACCGTCGCGCGGTCCTCGGCCCACTCGGCGATGCTCTGCATGCCGAGGTTGCGCGCCAGCTCGACAATCGCCTCGACGATCGCCAGGTTGGCCGGGTGGGAATTGACCGCAGTGACGAAACTGCCGTCGATCTTGACCGCGTCCGCCGGCAGCTCCTTGAGGTACGAGAAGGAGGTATAGCCGGCGCCGAAATCGTCCAGCGCGATCTTCGCGCCGAACCCGCGCACCGTGTCGATGAAGCGCCGGGTGGTCTCCAGGTCGTGCAGCGCAACGCTCTCCGTGATCTCGATGCACAGCCGCTGCGCACCGCGCCGGTGGCGCGCCAGCATCGAGAACG
>JBOIFB010000425.1:0-2026 GCA_050741415.1 Burkholderiales bacterium
GTTCATGGTGGACTGGTTGATCGGCGTTGCCACCGCGCCGGGTCCGACGCCGAGCACGAGGATGCCGTGCGGGGCCAATTCGACGCCCGCGGTGCGCGTGAGCATGCGCATGCCCCCCTTCGACAGGCAGTAGGCGGCGTTGCCCGGCATCGGCCAGTCCTCATGCACCGAGCTGATGTTGATGATGCGCCCGCCGCCGCCTTGCCTGATCATCTGCTGCGCGGCGAGCTGGGTGCCGAAGAACGCGCTCTTGAGATTGATGGCGAGCACTTTTTCGT
This sequence comes from Burkholderiales bacterium, assembly GCA_050741415.1. Classification (GTDB taxonomy): domain Bacteria; phylum Pseudomonadota; class Gammaproteobacteria; order Burkholderiales; family SG8-39; genus DAHVFK01. The sequence goes on from JBOIFB010000425.1 coordinate 279, forward strand.
ATTGCGCCTCGGTCGTGTCGAGCACCGAGGTGCGGGTCTCGATCCCGGCGTTGTTGACCATGATGTCCACGCGGCCGAAGGCCTTGACCGCGGCCGCGATCAGGCGCTGCAGGTCGGCGAGCTTGCTCACGTCGGCTTCCACCCCGATGACCCGGTCGCCCAGGGCGCGGACCTGCTTTTCCAGAGCTTCGGTCGCTTCGGGGTGCGCGACATAGTCGATGACGATGCTGGCGCCCTCCGCGGCGAGCGCCAGCACGATCGCGAGGCCGATGCCGCTATTGCCCCCGGTGACGACGGCGACTTTAGCTTTCAGGTTCATGACTGTTCTCCGTGAAGAGTGATGGTTGACGGCGGGCGATGAGCGGCGCGACCACGGCGAGCGCCACCGCGACGACGGTCGTCCCGCCATAGATCGCACCCAGGCTCACGCCTGCCCGGGCCTGCAAGGGGCCGACGCCGAAGGCGGCGATGCCGTAGCCGACCTGGTAGAACGCGATCAATCCGCCCGCCACCGACGCGCCGATCGTCTTCAGCTCTGCCTGACTGAAACTGATCGCGAGCGGCAGGAGCGCCGAACAACCGAGACCCGCGAGCCCGAAAGCCGGGATGCCGAGCAGCGCGTGGCCCGGCCGCAGCGCGGCGGTGGCAACGAAACCGGCGGCCACCAGCAGCGGCAGGATGCGGCACACGCTGCGCTCGGGAAACCAGCGCTCGATCGCGGCAAACAGGATGCGTCCCGCAGTCACCATGGCCCAGAAGACGGTCAGGGCGAGCGACGCCTGCGCGGCGCTCGCGCCCAGTTGCGTGCTCATGTAGAGCGAAGCCCAGTTGCCATTCATGGTTTCGCAGACGCCGTACAGCAGCGCGAATGCGGCGAACACCCAGAACCGGGTCGGAAGTCCCGCCGCCGCCTGTTTTTCGGCGCCGCCTCCCGGGTGCGCGCCTTGGCTCAGCGGCAGTCGCGCACTGAACCAAAGCAGGCCCAGGATCGATGCGCCGACCAATAGCGGCAATCCCCACCAGAATCCCAGACCGACGAACAGCGCGACAAAGACCGGCGCCAGCGCGGTCCCCGAACCCAGCAGTGCATTCAGCGCCAACACCGCCTTGTCCGCCTTCGCGGGAAAGAACGCGGCGGCAAAGGTGTTCAGCGTCGGAACCGTCAGCCCGAACCCGGCGCCCAGGCAGCCGGTGGCAAGGAGCAGCACGGTGTACGCCAGCGCCTGCTCGTTCATCGCAAGCGGGCTCACAACGAGCAAGGCCATCGCCGCCAGGTTCGCGATGAGTCCGAGCAGAAAGATGCGCCTGGCGCCGAGGCGCGAGGTCAGGCCGGCGCCCAGCAGCGACGCTCCGATCGCGGTGATCGCCTGCGGCACGAACATGCCGCCGTATTGCGTGCTCGACAGGCCGTAATCGCCCGCGCTGGTAAACACGGCGCTGGCGGCCGGAAACGTAACCAAGGCCACGCCTTGAATCAGGCCCGCGCCGAACACGGCTGCGATCTCGTCGCCTCGGGCCATGCGCCGGTCCGTCAGCCGAGTCGCTGCAGCAGGTGATCGCCCACGCGCAACGCATTCGCGATCGCGGTCAACGACGGATTGACGGCGCCGATGCTCGGAAAGAAGCTCGTGTCCACGACGTACAGATTGTCGAGCTCATGCGCCTTGCAGTCGAGGTCGAGCACCGAGGTCTGCGGATCGATGCCGAAGCGGCAGGTGCCGGCTTGGTGGGCGACGCCGGCGATGGGG
>JBOIFB010000426.1:0-2025 GCA_050741415.1 Burkholderiales bacterium
CTGGTGTGCAGCGTGCCGAACACCAGGTGGCCGGTCTCCGCGCCGGAGAGCGCGAGGCGGATCGTCTCCAGGTCGCGCATCTCGCCTACCAGAATCACATCCGGGTCCTCGCGCAGCGCGCTCCTGAGCGCGTTCGAGAACGACAGCGTGTGCGGACCGACCTCGCGCTGGTTGATCAGGCATTTCTTGGATTCGTGCACGAACTCGATCGGATCCTCGATGGTCAGGATGTGCCCGAATTCGTTCTCGTTGATGTGGTTGACCATCGCCGCCAGAGTCGTCGACTTGCCCGATCCGGTGGGACCGGTCACCAGCACGATCCCGCGCGGATACTCCGAGATGTCCTTGAAGATGGCCGGGCACTTCAGGTCCTCCAGGGAGAGGATCTTCGACGGGATGGTCCGCATCACCGCCGCGGCGCCGCGCTGCTGGACGAACGCGTTGACCCGGAAGCGCGCCAGGTTGGGCACGGCGAACGAGAAATCGCACTCGAGGTTTTCCTCGTAGAACTTGCGCTGGCCGTCGTTCATGATGTCGTAGATCATCGTATGCACGTCCTTGTGCTCGAGCGGCGGCACGTTGATCCGGCGCACGTCGCCGTGCACCCGGATCATGGGCGGCAGCCCGGCGGACAGGTGCAGGTCGGACGCCTTGTTCTTGACCACAAAGGCGAGCAGTTCGGTGAGATCCATTACAATGTCCCCATAACGGTGCGGCGAGCGCGTTGTGGCGAGAAAATCCCCGCACTTTCAAGAAATTATGGCAATGATTGGCGACAATTTGCAAGCTGTAATGTCACGCATCGCCGCAGCCGTCGCCGAGGCCGGGCGCGCGCCCGGCTCGGTGCACCTGCTCGCGGTGAGCAAAACGCATCCGCCGGCGCGCGTCGCCGAGGCCGAAGTCGATGGCCAGAGAGCCTTCGGCGAGAACTATGTGCAGGAGGCGCTCGAGAAGATGGACGCACTGACGCAACTGCTGGGTGAGTCCCGGGCACGCGAGCTCGAGTGGCACCTGATCGGGCCGGTGCAGAGCAACAAGTCGCGCGCTGCGGCCGAGCACTTCGACTGGGTACAAAGCGTAGATCGCGAGAAGATCGCGCGCCGCCTCTCGCAGCAGCGCCCGGAACACCTCGCGCCGCTGAACGTGCTGATCGAGGTCAACCTCTCAGGCGAATCGAGCAAGAGCGGGGTCGCGGCGCAGGACGCGGCCGCGCTCGCGCGCGCCGTTGCCGCGCTGCCGCGGCTGCGCTTGCGCGGCTTGATGGCGATTCCCGCGCCGAGCCGCGACCAGACCGTTCAGCGTGCCCGGTTCCGCGCCGTACGCGAGCTGTACGAGCGGCTGAGCGCGCAGGGGTTGGAGCTCGACACCCTGTCGATGGGGATGTCCGACGACATGGAGGCCGCGATCGCCGAGGGCGCCACCATGGTCCGCATCGGCAGCGCAATATTCGGCGTGCGCGAGAAGGTCAAGAGCGCGGCATGAAGATCGCGTTTCTCGGCGGCGGCAACATGGCCAGCGCGCTGATCGGCGGGCTGCTGGCACAGGGCTTCGAGGCGGGCGCGATCTCGGTCATCGAGGTAAGCGCGGCGGCGCGCGAAAAACTCGCCGCGCAGCACCCGGTGCGCGTAAGCACGGCCCCGGACGGGGCGACGCTCGAAGCGGACACGCTGCTGCTGGCGGTGAAGCCGCAGGACATGCGTGCGGCACTGGCGTCGTTCGGCGGGGAAATCGGCGCCAAGCTGGTGATCAGCATCGCCGCCGGCCTGCGCCTGGCCGACCTGTCGCGCTGGCTCGGCGGGCACCGGCGCTTGGTGCGCTGCATGCCGAATACCCCGGCGCTGATAGGCGCCGGCATCACGGGGCTCTACGCGCTGCCTGAAGTCAGCGCCGCCGAGAAGAAGCGCGCGGCGCGCATCCTTGGCGCGGTGGGCGAGGTGGTGTGGGTGGAGGATGAGGCCCTGCTCGATCCCGTGACGGCGGTATCGGGCAGCGGGCCGGCGTACGTGTTCTGGTTCATCGAGCAGC
>JBOIFB010000427.1:0-2020 GCA_050741415.1 Burkholderiales bacterium
CACCGCGGGCAATCCGAGCGCAGCGGCGAGGTGCGTGAGCCCGGTGTCGACCCCGACTACCCCGCGCGCACCCCGCATGAGCCGCGCCAGCCGCGCGAGGTCCATTCGTGCCGGTACCTGCGCGCCCTCCACCATGCTCGCCAGGCGCTCGCCGCGTACCCGCTCGGGCGCGCTGCCCCAGGGCAGGACCGCGCGCACGCCGCGCGCGGCGAGCGCGCGCGCGAGCTCGGCCCAGCGCTCCTCCGGCCACAGCTTGTCGGCGCGGCTGGTCATCGTCAGCAGCACGGCGTACGGGCCCCGCGGCGCGGGCGGGGCTTCGCCCGCGGCGGCAAGGCCGTAGTCGCACGCCCCCTGCAGCGCATAGCCGAGCGCGGCCGCGCTGAGCCGCCGGTTGCGCTCGATCGCGTGCAGCGAGCGCGGCACGGCGTGGCGCCGGTCGTACAGACGCGCCGCGAGCGGCTCGCGCGCGCTTTGCCTGTCCAGCCCGTGCCGCTCGCCGTGCGCGAGCCTGGCGAGCAGCGCGCTTTTGAGCAGGCCCTGCGAGTCGATCACGAAATCGTAGCGCTCGGCGCCCAGCGCGCGGCGGAAAGCGCCGAACTCGCGCCACGCCGCCGGCCGCCAGAGCGACGCGCGCCAGCGGCGCAGCGCGACCGGGATCACGCGCCGCACCGAGCGGTGCATCGCCGCCACCTCGGCGAAAGCCTCCTCGACCACCCAGTCGATCGTCGCGCCCGGCATTTCGCGCGCGGCGTCGCTGACCGCCGGACAGTGGTGCACCACGTCGCCGAGCGACGAGGTCTTGACGAACAGGATGCGCGGCATGGTCGGCTAGAATAGGGCCCGCCGATTCTACGGGATATCACTTGACTACCGGGTCCCGCGTCCCCGTCTCCGCCGTCCTGATCATCCGCAACGCGGCGGCGCAGCTCGAGGCCTGCCTGGCGAGCCTGGGCATCGCGGACGAGATCCTGATCGTCGATTCGGGCAGCGACGACGGCAGCCTCGAGATCGCCGCGCGCCACGGCGCGCGCGTGCTGCAGAACGGGTGGCTCGGTTTCGGGCGCCAGAAGCAGTTCGCGGTCGAGCAGGCGGCGAACGACTGGGTGCTGTGCGTGGACGCCGACGAGCGGCTATCGAGCGGGCTCGCAGCGAGCATCGCGGCCGCGCTCAGCGCGCCGCAGTCGCCGGTCTACCGCATGGCGCGGCGCAACCGCTTCCTCGGGCGCTGGCTCGCGCACGGCGAAGGCTACCCCGACTGGAGCCCGAGGCTGTTCGACCGCAAAGAGGCGCGCTGGAGCGACGATTCCGTGCACGAGAAGCTGCTCTACGCGGTGACGCCGGGCACGCTCGAAGGCGACCTGCTGCACGAGTCCGCCGCCGACCTGGCCGAGTACCTCGCGAAGCAGAACCGCTATAGCACGCTCGCCGCGCGCCAGCTGCTCGAGCGCGGGCAAAGCGCCGGCCCGGCCGCGCTGCTGCTCTCGCCGCTGGTGCGCTTCATCAAGATGTATTTCTTTCGCCTCGGCTTTCTCGACGGGCTGCCCGGCCTGGTCCACATCTCGATCGGCTGCATGAACAGCTTTCTCAAGTACGCCAAGCTGATCGAACTGCGCAGGGCGAACAAGGACGGATGAAGGTCCTGCTCACCGGCTGCGCCGGCTTCATCGGCATGCACTGCGCCGCGCGCCTGCTCGCGCGCGGCGACGAAGTGATCGGCGTCGACAACCTGTCTTCCTACACCCCGGTCGAGCTCAAGCGCGACCGCCTGCGCCGGCTCGAGCAGGAAAAGCGCTTTCGCTTCGCCAAGCTCGACCTGGCCGACGCCGGGCCGCTCGGCAAGCTGTTCGCGAAGCACCGGCCGCAGGCGGTGCTGCACCTCGCCGCGCAGCCCGGGGTGCGCTATTCGCTCGAAAACCCCGGCTCGTACGTGCAGGCCAACCTGGTCGGGTTCGCGAACCTGCTCGAGGCGGCGCGCGCGCATGCGCCGCGCCACCTGGTCTACGCCTCGAGCTCGAGCGTG
>JBOIFB010000428.1:0-1999 GCA_050741415.1 Burkholderiales bacterium
CGCGCGCCCGGCGCGCGCTGACGATCCGCTGCCGCTGCGCGTGGTGGCCTGCGGCCGAGCGCTGCCGGGGCATTCGGTCCGTGTAGTCGATCCCGCCGGCCGCGAGCTGGGCGAGCGCGCAGAGGGCAGAATCCAGTTCAGCGGCCCCTCCGCCGCCAGCGGCTACTTCGAGAATCCCGAGGACAGCGCGCGCCTCATCGACGACGGCTGGCGCAACACCGGCGATCTCGGCTACCTGGCGGCGGGCGAGCTCTATCTCACCGGGCGCGAGAAGGATCTCATCATCCGCGGCGGGCACAACATCCACCCGATGGAGATCGAGCAGGCCGCGGCCGAGGTGAAGGGCATCCGCAGCGGCGGCGTCGCGGTGTTCGCCGCCGCCGCGCGCGGCGGCGGCGAGCGCCTGATCGTGCTCGCCGAAACGCGCGAAACGCGGGACGAGGAGCGCGCGCGCATGATCGGCGAGATCAATCGCCTCGCGCTCGACCTGGTCGGCCTGCCGCCGGACGAGGTGGTGCTCGCGCCGCCGCGCAGCGTGCTCAAGACTTCCAGCGGCAAGATCCGGCGCGCCGCCTGCCGCGAGCTGTACGAGCGCGGCGCGTTCGGCGCCGGCCGGCGCCCGGCCTGGCTGCAGCTCACGCTGTTGGAGGTCGAGGGCCTGTCGGCGCGCACCTCGCGCGCACTGCGCCGAGTGGGCGAGCACCTCTGGGGCGCCTGGGCGTGGACGAGCTTTGTCTCGGTCATGCTGCCGGTCTGGTTGCTGATCGCCACTACGCGCCGCGAGGCGCGCGCGCGCGCCATCGCACGACGCGGCGCCCGACTGGTGTTTGGTTTGTGGGGCACGATGCCCAGGATCGAAGGCGCGGAACGCCTCGAGCAATTGACGAGCGCGGTCGTGATCTCCAACCACGCGAGCTATGTCGACGGCCTGCTGCTCACGGCGGCGTTGCCGCCGCGCATCGTCTTCGTCGCCAAGCGCGACCTCGCGCCGCAGCGCTTCGCCGGCACTTTGCTGCGGCGCCTGGGCACGCTGTTCGTCGAGCGCGTCGATGCCGCGCGCAGCGTCGAGGACCAGCGCGCAATCGCACAGAGCGCGGGCATGAGCCTGGCGCCGCTGGTGTTCCCGGAGGGTACGCTGCGTCGCGAGCCCGGCCTGCTGCCGTTTCGCATGGGCGCCTTCGTCGCCGCGGCGCAGGCCGGCGTGCCGGTGGTACCGGTGGTGATGCGCGGCACGCGCCGCATGCTTCCCGACGGCATCTGGTTCCCGCGCCGCGCGGCGCTCGAGGTGCTGGTGGGCGAGCCGATCGCGCCCGAGGGCGACGGCTGGCACGCCGCGATCGCGCTGCGCGACCGGGCGCGCGCGGCGATCCTTGCGCGCAGCGGCGAGCCGGACGCGCCTGAAGCGCGGGTCGACTTCAGGGCCTTGAGCCGCGGCGCGTGAAGCGCGCAGGGGCGAGCGCATCGGCGAGCGGGCGCTCGAGCGGCAGCGGTTCGTCCTCGATCAGGCTCGCGATCAGCTCGGCGGCGAGCGCGGCCCACACCAGGCCGCGCGAGCCGTAGCCGAAGGCGCCGTACAGGCCGGGGGCGAGCTCGCCGGCCACCGGCAAGCGGTCGCGCGTCACGGTGCGAAACCCGACCCGGCCCTCAAGCAGGGCGGGATCGAGCGCGCGCGCCGCGCCCGGCACGATACCCTCCAGGCGCGCCAGATTTCCGGCGTGCCCGTCCAGGCGCGGTGCCGGGTCCTCGTCGTCGAAGTCGTAGCTCGCCCCGGCCACTGCGATGCCCTCGACCGCCGGCAGCACGAAGCCGCCGCGCAGCAGCGGCAGCCGCGGCGCGCGGAACAGCGCCGCGGGCAGGTGGCTGACCTGGCCGCGCACGCGCCGCAGCGCGATGTCCGATCCGGGAGCGAGGCGCAGCGCGTCGGCCGCGTTCGCGAGCACCGCGACCGGCGCGGCCGCGATTTCGTTCCCCGTGGCGTCGCGCGCGCTCCACTCTCCGG
>JBOIFB010000429.1:0-1964 GCA_050741415.1 Burkholderiales bacterium
TAGCGCAGCTGCTCGACCGAGCGGAACTCGTACGGCAGCACACGCCTCCGCACGCGGCGGCGGCCGTCTGCGTATTCGACCAGCGCGCCGTAGCGCAGGCGGTAGCCGAGATCGGCGCGAAGCTCGATCTCGAGCAACGTGCCGTCGTCCAGCAGCACCTTTTCCTGCAGCGGCGGCATATGGCCTAGGATACCATAGCCAAGCTAGGCTAGAATGCTCCACATGGCCGCGCAGGACAGCTTCTTCAACCTCTATCGTCACGGCTTCGCGCGCGTCGCGGTGGCCACGCCCACGCTGCGCGTGGGCGACCCGGCGACCAACGCCGCCGCTACTCTCTCGCTGATGCGCGAGGCGGTACGCGGGCAGGCGATCGTGTGCGTGTTTCCCGAGCTCGGATTGTCCTCCTACACCGCGGACGACCTGTTCCATCAGCAGGCGCTGCTCGACGCCTCGGAGGCGGCGCTCGCGCGGCTGCTGCAGGCGACGCGCGCTCTGCCGCTCGCGGCGCTGGTCGGGTTGCCGGTGCAGGTCGACGGCCTGCTGTACAACTGCGCCGCGCTGCTGTGCCGCGGCAAGCTGGTCGGCGTGGCGCCCAAGACTTACCTGCCGAACTACCGCGAGTTCTACGAGCTGCGCCAGTTCACTCCGGGCGACAGTTGCCTGCGCAATGAGATCGTGCTCGCCGGCCAGCACGCGCCGTTCGGCACCGGCCTCGTGTTCCGCCTCGAGGAGCAGCCGCGGCTCAAGCTGTTCGCCGAGATCTGCGAAGACCTGTGGGTGCCGGCGCCGCCGTCGACTTTCGCCGCGCTCGCGGGCGCGACCGTGATCGCCAACCTGTCGGCGTCCAACGTCGTGATCGGCAAGCACGAGTACCGCAGCGATCTGGCGTCGAATCAGTCGGCGCGCTGCCTTGCCGCGTATCTGTTCAGTGCCTCGGGCCCGGGGGAGTCGACCACCGACCTGGCGTGGGACGGCCACGCCATGATCTGGGAGAACGGCACCCTGCTCGCGCAGTCGCAGCGCTTCTCCACCCGGCCCGGGCTGACGTTCGCCGATCTCGATCTCGACCGGCTTGCCGCCGACCGCATGCGGCAGAACTCCTTCGGCCAGTCGCTCGCACGCCACAAGGCCGAAGCGGCGCGCATGCGCGAAGTCGGCTTCTCGCTTGCGCTGCCCAAAGGCAGGCTGCCGCTTGCGCGCCAGATCGCGCGCTATCCCTACGTTCCCGGCGACCCGGCCACGCGCGACGCGCGCTGCGAGGAGGTGTACCGCATCCAGGTGCAGGGGCTCGCCACGCGCATGCGCGCGAGCGGCTCCGAGCGGCTGGTGATCGGCGTCTCGGGCGGGCTCGACTCGACCCAGGCGCTGCTGGTGTGCGCGCGCGCGATGGACGAGCTGCAGCTGCCGCGACGCAACATCCTCGCCTACACCATGCCGGGATTCGCCACCTCGACCCGCACCCGCAGCCAGGCCTGGCAGCTGATGCGCGCAATCGGCGCGAGCGCCGAGGAGATCGACATCCGTCCCTCATGCCTGCAGATGCTGAAGGACCTGAGGCACCCCTACGCGCGCGGGCGCAAGGTGTACGACATCACCTTCGAGAACGTCCAGGCCGGGGAACGCACCAGCCATCTGTTCCGCCTGGCGAATCTGCACGGCGCGCTCGTGGTCGGCACCGGCGACCTCTCGGAGCTCGCGCTCGGCTGGTGCACCTACGGCGTGGGCGACCAGATGTCGCACTACAACGTGAACTCCAGCGTACCCAAGACGCTGATCCGCTACCTGATCGGCTGGGTAGCGAATTCGGGCCAGTTCGAGCGCGCCGTCGGGCGCACGCTCGAGCGGGTGCTGGCGACCGAGATCAGCCCGGAGCTGGTGCCCGGGGGCAAGCGCGGCCAGCCGGCGCAGCTGAGCGAAGACGTGATCGGCCCGTACGCACTGCAGGATTTCCACCTCTACTACAC
>JBOIFB010000430.1:0-1964 GCA_050741415.1 Burkholderiales bacterium
GCCGGGCGCTGCGCGGCGGCGAGCTCGGCGTAGATCCCGCCCAGCAGGAGCAGCGCCGGGCCTGCGGCGCGCCGCGCGGCAAGGAGCGCAAGCGCTTCAAGCGCGCCGGCACGCGCGCATGCGCCCGCAAGCGAAGCGTTCTCGACCACCACGACCGGGGTGCGCGGCGGCACGCCGACGGCAAGCAGCTCGCGCTGCACGCGCTCGGCCTCGCCCGCCGCCATGTAGAGCACTGCGCCGTCGGCGGCGCGCACCGCTTCGGCCCAGCGCGAAGGCGCCTCGCCCTCGCCCGCACGCGAAGTCGCGAACACTACGCTGCGCGCCACGCCGCGCCGCGTGAGCGAAACGCCGAGCTCGGCCGCGGCGGCGAGCGCGGCGGTCACCCCCGGCACCACTTCGCAGCGGATTCCGGCGGCGGCGAGCGCCGCGATCTCCTCGTGCGCGCGGCCGAACAGCATCGGGTCGCCGCCCTTGAGGCGCACCACCACGCGCTGCTTGCGCGCCGCGTCCACCAGGCGCTTGCAGATGAAGCGCTGCGCGGTCGAATGCCGGCCGCAGCGCTTGCCGACCGCGACCTTCTCGGCCTGCGGCGCGAGCGCGAGGATCTCCTGCGGCACCAGCGCGTCGTGGAACACGATCCCGGCCTCGCCGAGCAGCCGGGCCGCACGCAGCGTGAGGAGGTCCGCTGCGCCCGGCCCGGCGCCCACGAGAAACACGGTGCTGCTCATACGCGGCCCGCCGGGGCGGCCTGCCGGCGCCGGAACAGCGGCTGCGGCGCGGTCGCCGAGGCCTGGTACTGCTCGGAGAGCTCGCCGAAGGCGCCGAGCGAAGCCTGCGCATCCTCGCCGGCGCGCAGCTCGAAGCTGTCGAAGCCGCTGCGCTCGAGGAACGCGAGCTGGTCGCGACGCACGTCGCCGAACGCGCGCAGCTCGCCGCGCCAGCGATAGCGCTCGCGCAGCAGGCGCGCGGCCGACAGCGCGCGGCCGTCGGCAAAGGCGCCGATGCGCAGCGCGACCAGCTCGAAGAGCCGCAGGTCCCCGGCAATCGCGCCCGGGTCGTCGTGACCCTCGAGCCAGACCCCGAGCGAACAGCGGCGCCGGCGCAGCGTGGCGCTCCGCGCGCGCCAGAGCGCGAGCGGAACGATCACCTCGCCTTCGCGCGGCGCGTCCTCGGCCTCAGACGGCAGCCGCAGCCAGCGGTCGGGAACGATTCGACGATGCTTGATCAGCGTCGGCATAGACGCGCTCCTTGAAAGCTTCGATTCCGATCCGCCGCACGACATCGACGAAGCGCTCGGCGTCGGCGTCGCGCCGCTCGAGGTAGACCTCGATCAGGCGCTCGATCGCGCCGGGCACATCGGCCGCGCGCAGCGCCGGCCCGAGCACGCGTCCCAGCGCGGCCTGCGGGCCCTGCGAGCCGCCGATCTCGAGCTGGTAGAACTCTTCGCCGTGCTTGTCGACGCCGAGAATGCCGATGTGGCCGACGTGGTGGTGGCCGCAGGCGTTCATGCAGCCCGAGATGTTGAGGTCGAGCTCGCCGATGTCGAACAGGTAGTCGAGATCCTCGAAGCGGCGCTGGATCGCGGCCGCGATCGGGATCGAGCGCGCGTTCGCTAGCGAGCAGAAATCGCCCCCGGGGCAGGAGATGATGTTGGTCAGCAGGCCGATATTGGGCGTCGCGAGACCGAGCGCGCGCAGCGCCTGCCACAGCGCCCGCAGGTCGCAGCGCGCGACGTCGGCGAACACCAGGTTCTGCTCGTGCGTGACGCGCAGCTCGCCGCAGCTATAGCGCTCGGCGAGATCGGCGATCGCGTCCATCTGCCCGGCGCTCACGTCGCCCGGCGGCACGCCGGTCTTCTTCAGCGACAAGGTCACCGCGCTATAGCCGGGCAGCTTGTGCGGGTGAACGTTGCGCTTCTCCCAGGCATCGAAAATCCGGGTCGGAAAATCGGGGTCAGGTCCAAA
>JBOIFB010000431.1:0-1936 GCA_050741415.1 Burkholderiales bacterium
GCCCTGGAGCCGACTGAGCAGCGCTTCCGCATCGAGCTTGAGCAGGCGCGCATAGCTGCGGACCATGCCGCGCGCGAAGGTGCTTCCCGGCAGGTTTTCGAAGCGGCCCTGTTCCAGTGCGCCGATTTGGCGCGTGCCGAACTTGAGTTGCTGCGCGACGTCCTCCAGGGTAAGGCCCTGCGCGACGCGCGCCCGCGCCAGGATCTCGCCCACGTGCTCCGTGCGTGGCGGCTCCTCGGCAATATCCGTCGGCCGCTCGCCCAAGGTGGGCTCGTGCACCGTATCGCTACTCATAGTCCCCGCGCTGCAGTGCCTGGCTCTCGCGCGAGCCCGGAAAGCGGTGTCTGAGCTGACTCGCCAGCTTCGCCTCCGCCAGCCGCTCGCCGAGCTTGCGCTCCACGCGCAACGCAAGCCATAGCGATTCCGCGGTAGGCGACACGACGCCATTGAAGCGCGACACGTAATCGCGCGCGTCGCTCAACTTGCCCTCGCGGTAGCGGATCTCGCCCATTTGCAGCAACGCCATAGGCTCGGTCGGCTGCAGCTTGAGCGCGCGTTGGAAAAACTGCTCGGCGTCCCCGAGTTTTTGTTTGCGCATCGAGCACACGCCGGCGGCGGTGTAGGAGCGCCACGGGGTCGGATAGAGCGGGTTGGCGATGGCGCGCAGAAAGTACCGGATCGACTCGGTTTCGCGGCCGGTCTGGCACAGGAACCAGCCGTAGTTGTGATTGATGTCCGGATCGTTCGGCGACAATTCCAGCCCATGCTCGAAATTTTCCTGCGCGAGCCCGTTTTCGCGCAGATCCATGTACACCAGTCCGAACATGCTGTAGGTCGAGGCATACGTGGGGTCCGCCGCCGCCGCGGTGCGCAGTTCCTCCAGCGCGACTGCCATGCTGCCGCGGCTGTAGTAGGCCGCCGCCAGCTCGGTATGTATCCGGGCGCGATTGCGCGGGTCGCCCACCTCGCCCACGATGACCCCGGTATCGACCCCGGTGGAGGACTCCGGCGGCTGCGTAGCGCAACCCGCGGCCAGCGCCAGAAGTGCCCCGGCAACGAGGCCGAACAGATATAGCTTCATGCGCGTAGCTCCGTGATCCTGTGAATCTTGCGCCCGCTGCGACGCGTGCGGTCCGCGACATCGCCGGCGAGCTGCCCGCACGCCGCATCGATGCCGGCGCCGCGCGTCTTGCGGGTAGTTACCGTCAATCCCTCGCGTCGCAGGATTTCGGCGAAAGCCCGGATCCTTTCGGGATCCGAGCAGCGAAAGCCGGAATCGGGGAAGGAATTGAACGGGATGAGATTGAACTTGCAGTGCACGCGCCGGGCAATGGCAGTCAGCTCGCGGGCTTGGGCATCCGAATCGTTGACGCCCTCCAGCATCACGTACTCGAAAGTGATGAAGTCGCGCGGCGCCCGATCGAGATATCGATTGCAAGCCTTGATCAGCTCGCGCAGCGGGTACTTACGGTTGAGCGGAACAAGGCGGTCGCGCAAAGCATCGTTCGGCGCATGCAGCGACACCGCAAGCGCGACGGGACATTCATCGCGCAGGCGGTCCATGCCGGGAACCACGCCGGAAGTCGAGACCGTGACGCGGCGCCGCGACAGTCCGTATGCGTTGTCGTCGAGCATCAGGCGCAGCGCGGGAATAACTGCGTCGAGATTGAGCAGCGGCTCGCCCATGCCCATCAGCACGACGTTCGTGATCACGCGCTGACCCTTCGGATCGCGATCCAGCAGTCGATTCGCAAGCCACAGCTGGGCGATGATCTCCGCGGTCGTCAAATTGCGGTTAAATCCCTGTTTTCCGGTGGAGCAGAAGACGCAATCGAGCACGCAACCTGCCTGGCTCGAAATGCACAAGGTGCCGCGATCGTCTTCCGGAATGAACACTGACTCGATCGAATTCGCGCGGTCGACCTTCAGCAGCCAC
>JBOIFB010000432.1:0-1933 GCA_050741415.1 Burkholderiales bacterium
CGCCAGGTCCTTGCCGAAGGGGGTGACGACCGGCGAGAGCACGCCGGCAATGCGTTTCGAAGCATTCATGTGCGTCATTATATGAAAGAAGCGACTCGGCCGCGGTAGACTCGCGGGCCATGGATCTGTCCCGCGTCAGGAAATTTGACGATCGGATCGCGAGCTGAGGCGATGGCGACGGACCTGCCGGCACTGGTCGTGGGCGGCGGCATAGGCGGCCTCGCTGCGGCCCTCGCGCTCGGCCGCAATGGCCTCAAAGTAAGGGTGTTCGAGCAAGGCTCGGAGTTCAAGGAGATCGGCGCCGGCATCCAGCTCGGGCCGAACGTTTACCGCATGTTCGAGCTGCTCGGGTTGACCGAGGCGATCGAGGGCTACTCGGTGCATCCGGACAACATGGTGATGATGGACGGCCTGACCGGCGAGGAGGTGGTCCGCCTGCCGGTCGGCGGGGCGGCGTTCCGCGAGCGCTTCGGCGGTTATCTCTACGGCGTGATCCACCGCGCCGACCTGCACCAGGTGTTCCTCGACGCCTGCAAGCAGGAGAAGAACGTCGAGCTGAACGTGCTGGCGAAGGCGCTGCGCTTCGAGCAGGACGGCGCGCGCGTGACGCTGCACATGGAGGGCGGCGAGCGGATCGCGGGCTGCGCGCTGGTGGGCGCCGACGGGCTGTGGTCGCGGGTGCGCAACCAGCTGCTGGGCGACGCGAAGCCGCGCGTCTCCGGCCACATCGCCTACCGCGCGGTGCTGCCGCGTGCCGAGGTGCCGGCCGACCTGTGGCAGAACAACGTCGTGCTGTGGGCCGGGCCCAAAACGCACCTGGTGCACTATCCGCTGCGCCGCGGCGAACTCTACAACCTGGTCGCCGTATTTCACAGCGACAGGTACGAGGAGGGCTGGAACGTCTACGGCGACCCGCAGGAGCTGGAGCAGAAGTTCTCCTCCGAGCGCCCGGAGGTCAGGCGCCTGCTGGCCAAGATCAATGCCTGGAAGATGTGGGTGCTGTGCGACCGCGAGCCGGTGCGCGAATGGTCGCGCGGGCGCGTCACGCTGCTGGGCGACGCCGCGCACCCGACGCTGCAGTACATGGCGCAGGGCGCGAACATGGCGATCGAGGATGCGGTGGTGCTTGCCGCCTGCGTCGAGCTATCCGGCCGCGACTGGCAAAAGGCCGTCCGCTGGTATGAGGACGAGCGCTACCTGCGCACCGCGCGGGTACAGGTCACTTCGCGCTACTACGGCGATCTGTACCACGCCGCGGGCGTGGTGCGCGAGCTGCGCAACCAGTTCCTCGCTCCCAAGCCCGGCGCCGATCCCGGCAGGCCGAGCTTCGAGGGCATCGCCTGGCTCTACGACAGCATCAGAGTGCCGGCCGCGCGGCGCGATTAGCGCGTTTAGGGTTTCTTGGAGTAGGCGAGGCACCAGCCGTGAGGGCTGATCGCTCCCGCCACGACTTTGCATTCGCCCATTGCCGTTGCCGATTTGCCGGGAATGAACTGCAGGCAGTTGCTGCACTCCTGCGGACCCTTGGGGTGATCCTGGTACTGCATCGCGGACTTCGCGATCGTGCCGGCCGCCTCGACCGTGAGAGGAATCACCGCAAGTCCCGTCAGCAGTGCGGCGCTTTTGAGCACCATGCGCCGGGTCGTTTGTTTGCGTCGATCGTCAGACATGCTTTTCTCTCCCATGGTGAAAATCAGGTTGACCGCCCGCGGCAGGAAAAGTTTGCGAACGCGCGAGCTGACATCAGCGCAAGCGTGACAGGTAGTGCGCGAGCGCCTGCAGGCCCGCGTCGCTCAAGGGATAGACCGCATCCGGCATCGCGGCGACGCCGCCACCGCGGCGCGCGCCCGACTTGAAGTCGCGCAGCGCCTTGAGCAGGTAGGGCTCGCGTTGGCCCGCGAGACGCGGCACCGCGTCCTTGCCGACGAAGCCG
>JBOIFB010000433.1:0-1905 GCA_050741415.1 Burkholderiales bacterium
CGTCCTTCCTCTCGTTCGCGCTCGGCAGCGCGGTCCCGCTCGCGCCCTATCTGTTCGCGCGCGGCCCGCACGCGCTCGCCGCCGCGGTGCTGCTGTCGGCCGCGGCGCTGTTCGGGGTGGGCGCGGCGACCAGCCTGTTCACCGGGCGCTCGGCGTTGGCCGGCGGCCTGCGCATGCTCGGCATCGGCGCCGCCGCGGGCGCGATCACCTACGCCATCGGCCGCGCGGTCGGGATCGGGCTGTCCTGAGCAGGGCTACTGCGGCCGGTCTGGCGCGCCGCGCTCGATCTCGCCTGCGCTCGCCTCGCGCACCACCAGCACGCGGCAGGTGAATTCGAGCGCCATGCCCGCGAGCGGGTGGTTGGCGTCGAGCACCACCTTGCCGTCGGCCACGTCGGTCACCAGGTAGAGCTGCGGCGCTCCGCCGTCGAACGCATCCTCGACTTCCATCCCGGCCTCGATGCCCTCGCCGTAGCGGCTGCGCGGCTCGACCCGCAGCAGCTCCGGATCGTAGTCGCCGAAGGCCTGCTCGGGCTCCAGGTGCACGCGCACCAGATCGCCCGCCGCCTTGCCGTCGAGCGCCTGCTCGAGCGCCTCGGGCAGGCCGCCGTGGTTACCGTGCAGATAGATCAGCGGCTCGCCCGCCGCGTGCAGCAGCGCGCCTCGCGCGTCGTGCAGCTCGAGGGTCATCGACACCACCTTGTCGCGTCCGATCACGTCCAGCGCTCAGGCCTTGAGCTTGCGCACCAGGTCGAACACCTCTGCCGCCTGGCCGCGCGGATTGACGCCGTAGGCGGCGTGGCGCAACACCCCTTTCTTGTCGATCACGAAAGTCGAGCGCACCAGGCACTCGCGGCGCTGGCCTTCGATCTCCTTGTGCTGCAGCACGCCGTACAGGCGGCACACCTCGCCTTCCAGATCCGACAGCAGCGCGATCGACACGCCGTTCTTGTCGCGAAAGCTCGCGTGGGTGAGGCAGTCGTCGCGCGACACTCCGAGAATGACGCAGCCGTGCCTGTTGAACTGGTCCTCGTGGTCGGAGAACTCCACTGCCTGCAGGGTGCAGCCCGGCGTGCCGTCGCGCGGATAGAAATACAGCACGACGTTCTTCTTGCCGCGGTACGCCGCCAGACTCACGGTCTGCATGTCGGCGTCCGGCAGGGAGAACGCTGGCGCGATCTTTCCGGGTTGCAGCATGTCGCGTCGATTCTAGCCCATGCGGTTTGCCCATTGGCAAGCGGCGGCTTGCATATAATCGCGAAATGCGCGATCGACTGCTCGGCGGCCTTTCGCCGCGCACCTTCATGCTGCGCCACTGGCAGAAGCGCCCGCTCCTGGTGCGCGGCGCGCTGCCGGCGTTTCGCGGGCTGAGCGGCAAGCGCGCACTTGCGGCGCTCGCCGCGCGCGACGACGTCGAATCGCGCCTAGTCGAGCGCCGCCGCGGACGCTGGCGCCTGACGCAGGGGCCGATCGCGCCCGCGCGCCTGCGCCGCGCCGGGCCGATCGACTGGACCCTGCTGGTGAGCGGCGTCAACCTGTACCAGGCGGCGGCGGACCGTCTGCTGCGCCGCTTCGACTTCCTGCCGCAGGCGCGCCTGGACGATGTGATGGTGAGCTACGCCGTGCCCGGCGGCGGAGTCGGCCCGCACGCGGACTCCTACGACGTGTTCCTGCTGCAGGGCCCCGGGCGGCGAGTCTGGCGCCTGGCGCCGCCGCGCGACTGGCCCCTGGTCGCGGGCGCGCCGCTGCGGCTGATCGCGGACTTCGCGCCCGAGGAGGAAATCCTGGCCGAGCCCGGCGACCTGCTCTACCTGCCGCCGGGCTGGGGACACGACGGCGTCGCGCTGGATCACGGTTTCACCTATTCGATCGGCTTTCGCGCCCCGCGCGGCGCCGAGCTCGGCGC
>JBOIFB010000434.1:0-1900 GCA_050741415.1 Burkholderiales bacterium
GCGCGCAGCAGGGCGACGACCAGGCCGTAGCGCGCCGCCGCCTCGCTCGCGTAGCGCCGCTCGCGCAGCGCGTCGCGGAAATAGGTCACCTCGTCGCCCGCGTCGCCGGTCTGCGCGCGCAGCTTGGCGCGCACCAGTCCGAACTCGACGCTGTCCGCGTGCTGGTGGTAAGGCACGTGCGCGGCGCGATTCTCGGCGTCTGCGATGCGCTCGGTGGTCACCGGGTGGTCGCGCAGATAGGTCGGAACGGAACCGTCGTCGCTGAATTGCGTATAGTGCTGCAGCTTCTTGAAGAAATCCGGCATCCCCTGCGGGTCGAACCCGGCCGCCACCAGGCGCTGGAAGCCGATGCGGTCGGCCTCCTGCTCGTAGCTGCGGGTGTACCGGATCTGCGCCTGCACGTTGCCCGCGCCCGCCGCGGCCGCGGCGCCCGCCGCGAGATCCGGGCGCGAGTTCCCGAGCAGGATCGCCGCCACCAGCGTCGCCATGGTCGGCAGCTGCATCTGCTGCTGCCGGCTCAGCAGGCGCGCGATATGGCGCTGGGTGACGTGCGTGATCTCGTGCGCCAGCACGGAAGCGAGCTCGGACTCGTTGTCGGCGATCTTGATCAACCCGGTGTTCACCCCGACGAAGCCCCCGGGCAGGGCGAAGGCGTTGATCGCCGGATCGCGCACGGCGAAGAACTCGAAATCCTGGTTCGCCCCCGGCAGCGCGTTGACCAGCTTGTCGCCCAGCGTGTCGAGGTAGTCGGTGATTTCCGGGTCCTCGATGTAGTCGGGATCGCGCCGGATGTCGCGCATGATGTTCTGGCCCAGGCGCCGCTCCGCCTGCGGCGAGAGCGCAATGTCCGCGACGCCGCCCAGATCCGGCAGGTTCAGGTTCTGCGCGGGCGCGCGCGCCGAGACGGAGAAAGCGAGTAGGGCCGCGAACACCAGCGGCGCGGAACGACGCATGCGATTATGATACCCGCTGCCCGGGGCAAGTTCCCGGCCCGGAGGCCGCTCTGAAACGAAAGCTTTCGCGCAAGCTCACTCACTTCGATGCGCAGGGGCGCGCGCACATGGTCGACGTCGGCGCCAAGGCGCGCACCCGCCGGGTGGCGGTCGCGTCGGGCTGCATCTCGATGCGCGCAGCGACCCTGCGCACGGTGCTCGAAGGCAGCGCGCACAAAGGGGACGTGCTCGGGGTGGCGCGCGTGGCGGCGATCCAGGCCGCCAAGCGCACCGCAGAGCTGATCCCGCTCGCCCACCCGATCGCGCTGACGCGGGTCGCGGTCGAGTTCGAGCCGGACGCGGCGCGCTCGTCGATCGCGCTGCTTGCGACGGTCGAGTGCCGCGGCCAGACCGGGGTCGAGATGGAAGCGCTCACCGCAGTCGCGGTCGGGCTGCTGACGATCTATGACATGCTCAAGGCGATCGACCGCGGCATGACGATGCACGACCTGCGGCTCGAGGAGAAGCGCGGCGGGAAATCGGGTGTTTTCCGCCGCGCCGGATCGGCGCAAAGCATGGCGAAATAAGAATAAGTAATCTCGCGGGGGTTTCCTTGGCGCGCCGCTGCCTTTAGGATGTTCCTGTTTCGTTATGTCAAAGCACCCTGGACGCCAGATCCGGGGACATTCCGCAAGGAGGAGCGAATGGATGAACGACGTAGAGTAGTGCTGCGCGGCGCCGGCGCCACCGGCGCGCTTGCCGCGGCGCTGGCGGCTGGGCTGCTCAAGCCCAAGCGCGCGCTGGCTGCGACCTGGGACGAGAACGCCTTCCGCGCGAAGACTCTCGCCGGCGCGCTCAAGAGCATCGGCGCGGACGACGCCGTCGTAAGCAAGGAAGTGGTTCTCGACGTGCCCGAGATCGCCGAGAACGGCGCCGTGGTGCCGGTGGAGATCACCAGCCACGTGCCG
>JBOIFB010000435.1:0-1894 GCA_050741415.1 Burkholderiales bacterium
GATCTCCTCGGCCGCCTCGGCCGGGATGAGGCCGAGCCGGCCCTGCACCCGCGCCAGCGCCGCCTCGATGTCGAGGTATTTCTGGGTCCGGTTCTCGTCCGACCAGACCCTGCGCATCGTTTCGGTGGCGAAGATGTTGCCGAATATGGCTGAATCGACCACGGTCGAGGGCATGCGCGGGCGCTCCGGTGAAAAGTGAAGGCACATACGTTAAGCTCTATTCCATCTCCGTACCAATCCGCCCGCGAAACCCATGCCATCAGACCTGCTCAGCCTTTCCGCCGCCGAACTGCTGCGCCTGTACCGCGCCAGACGCGCCTCCCCGCTCGAGGTGACGCGCGCCGCGCTGCAGCGCATCGAGAAGCTGAACCCCGTGCTGAACGCGTTCTGCTTCATCGCGCCCGACGCCCTGGCCGCGGCGAAAGAGTCCGAGGCGCGCTGGATGAAAGGCGAGCCGAGCGGCGCGCTCGACGGCGTGCCGGTCTCGATCAAGGATCTGCTGCTGACCCGGGGCTGGCCCACCCTCAGGGGCTCCAAGACGGTCGACCCGAAGGGGCCGTGGAACGACGACGCGCCGGTGGTGGCGCGGCTGCGCGAGGCGGGCGCGGTGCTGCTCGGCAAGACCGCCACGCCCGAGTTCGGCTGGAAGGGCGTGACCGACAACCCGCTCACCGGCATCACGCGCAACCCGTGGAATCCGGCCAAGACGCCGGGCGGATCGTCCGGCGGCGCCGCCGCGGCGCTCGCTGCGGGCATCGGTCCGCTCACGCTCGGCACCGACGGCGGCGGCTCGATTCGCATTCCCTGCGCCTTCAGCGGCGTGTTCGGCCTCAAGCCTTCGTTCGGGCGCGTGCCGGCCTGGCCGCTGTCGCCCTTCGGCAGCGTGGCGCACGTGGGCCCGATGACGCGCAGCGTGCACGACGCGGCGCTGATGCTGAACGTGCTGTCGCAGCCCGACGCGCGCGACTGGACCGCCCTGCCCTACGACGCGCGCGACTACCGGCTGGGCCTGGACGATGGGGTGCGCGGGCTGCGCATCGCCTACTCGGCCGACCTCGGCGGCGCGAGCGTCGAGCCTGAGGTCGCGGCCCTGGTCGAGCAGGCGGCGATGCGCTTCGTCGAGCTCGGCGCGCTGGTCGAGGAGGCGCACCTGGATTTCGACGGCGTAGAAGAGGTGTTCCGGCGCCACTGGTTCAGCGGCGCGGCCTACGTGCTCAAGGGCTTCAGCCCGCAGCAAAAGGCGCTGATGGACCCCGGCCTGGTCGATGTCGCCGAGCAGGGCGCGAAGATCGGCATGCTCGAGCTGCTCGAGGCGGTGCAGAAGCGCGGTGCCTACGGCGTGCAGATGAACCACTTCCACGAAAAGTACGACCTGCTGCTGACTCCGACCCTGCCCCTGGCCGCGTTCGACGCCGGGCGCGAGGTCGCCGACGTGATGAAGGAAAAGCGCTGGACTGACTGGACGCCCTTCTCCTACCCGTTCAACCTGACCCAGCAGCCCGCGGCGTCGATCCCCTGCGGGCTGACCTCCGACGGCCTGCCCGTCGGGCTGCAGATCGTGGGCCCGCGCTACCAGGACGCGCTGGTGCTGCGCGCCGCGCGCGCGTTCGAGTCACTGCAGCCGATCCCGATGCCCGACGTCTCCAAGCTGGCGCCCGGCAGCTAGCGATGCCGGTCGATTTGCGCCTGATCCGCCCGCACGAATTCGTGCGCTGCGCGGACGGCGGCGCGCTCGACCCCGACGCCAGCCTCGCGCTGCTGGTCGGCGCAGTGTCCGGCATCAACGTCAACCGCGCGAGCCAGATCCTGCTCGACCTGCGCCAGGCCAACTCCGCGCTCGACGTGCTCGAGCTGCACGCCCTGGGCGAGCGGCTCGCCGCCCACGCCTCCGTGC
>JBOIFB010000436.1:0-1875 GCA_050741415.1 Burkholderiales bacterium
CCGACCACGCCCACCACCGCGTTTCCGATCGGAGCCAAGATCGACGATCCGGTGCAGATGTACCTGAACGACATCTTCACCATCCCCGCGCCGCTGGCCGGGCTGCCTGCACTTTCGATCCCGTGCGGCTTCGACCACAAGGGCCTGCCGGTCGGGCTGCAGCTTACGGGTGGCTACTTCTCCGAAGCGCGGCTGCTCGGCATCGCGCACCGCTATCAGCAGGACTCCGACTGGCACCTGCGCATGCCCACGGAGGCGCCGCTGTGAGCTGGGAAATCGTGGTCGGGATCGAGACCCATGCGCAGCTGCGTACGCAGAGCAAGATTTTTTCCGGCGCTGCGACCTCGTTCGGCGCCGCGCCGAACACCCAGGCCTGCGCGATCGACATCGCTCTGCCGGGGGTGCTGCCGGTGCTCAACCGCGCCGCGGTCGGGCACGCCGTGCGCCTCGGTCTCGCGATCGGCGCCACGCTCAGCCGCCGCTCCGTGTTTGCGCGCAAAAACTACTTCTACCCCGACCTGCCGAAGGGCTACCAGATCAGCCAGTACGAATTGCCGATCGTGCAGGGCGGGTCGCTCACGATCCGGACGGACGGCGGCGCGAAGACGATCCGCATCACCCGTGCGCATCTGGAGGAGGACGCGGGGAAATCGCTGCACGAGGATTTCCACGGCATGTCCGGCATCGACCTCAACCGCGCCGGCATGCCTTTGCTCGAGATTGTCACCGAGCCGGACCTGCGCGGGGCGAAAGAGGCGGTGGCCTACGCTCGCGCGCTGCACTCGTTGGTGACGTGGATCGAGATCTGCGACGGCAACATGCAGGAAGGTTCGTTCCGCTGCGACGCCAACGTGTCGGTGCGCAAGGCGGCGGACCAGCCGCTCGGAACGCGGTGCGAAATCAAGAACCTGAATTCGTTCCGCTTCATGGAGCGCGCGATCGAGTACGAGGCGCAGCGCCAGATCGAGCTGCTCGAGGGCGGCGGCAGCGTGATCCAGGAGACCCGTCTGTACGATCCCGAGCGCGACGAGACCCGCCCGATGCGCACCAAGGAAGATGCGCAGGACTACCGCTATTTTCCCGATCCCGATCTGCTGCCGCTCGTGCTGTCGGAGGGCGAAATCGAGTCGATTCGCGCCACGCTGCCGGAGTTGCCCGAGGCGCGGCGCGAAAGGCTCGTGACCGAGTACCGCCTCTCGGACTACGACGCGGCGGCCTTGACTGCGAGCAAGGCAACCGCTGATTTCTTCGAGCGGGCCGTAGCCGAAATCGACCGGACGCACGGGGATGCCCGGGAGCGCGCCAAGCTGGTGGCGAACTGGGTGATGGTGGACGTCGCGGCGAAGCTGAACGCGGGCGATCTCGCGATCGAGTCGAGTCCGATCGCGCCGGAGCGTCTGGCGAAGCTGTTGATCCGGGTCCTGGACCAGACCCTGTCGAACAAGACGGCCAGGGATGTGTTCGACGCGATGTGGGCCGGGGAGGGCGAGCCCGACGCGATCATCGAGCGCAAGGGCCTGAGGCAGATCAGCGATGCAGCTGCGATCGAAAAGCTGGTGGACGAGGTATTGGCGGCCAATCCCAGACAGGTCGAGGACTACCGGGCGGGCAAGCAGAAGGCCTTCAATTCTCTGGTCGGCCAAGCGATGAAGGCCAGCGGCGGCCGGGTGAACCCGGCGCAGCTAAGCGACCTCCTGCGCCGCAAGCTCGGCTAGGCGCCGCGCGGCCCCTTACCTACCGCGCGTCAGCAGCTGGTAGCGCTTCTTGTCCTCGTCGTATCTGGCCTTGATCGCTTCGACGATCTGCTTCTTCACCGAGAGCAGCTCCTGCTGTGCGGCGAGGCCGGATTCGGCGGTCTGGATATCCGACTCCAGC
>JBOIFB010000437.1:0-1859 GCA_050741415.1 Burkholderiales bacterium
CGCCTCAGCGCTCGGCATTGCAGCAGTCGGAGTTCATGTGCACCACGCCGTCCACTCCCCCCGAGCGCGCTTTTTCGACCACGGTGGCGAGCGGTTCGTCGCGGTAGGTGAGGGCGCGGATCAGCATAGGCAGGTTGACCCCCGAGATGCCCTCGATGCGGCCTTTGTCGAGCAGGCGCATGGCGACGTTGCCGGGCGTGGCGCCGTAGATGTCGGTCAGCACCAGCACGCCGTCGCCGCCGTCGAGCTCGTGCACGAATTCGCGCGCGAGCGGCAGGATCGCTGCCGGATCGTCGTGCACCGTGACGCCGACCTGGCGTACGCGCAGCGGCCGCTTGCCCAGGACGTGGCTCGCGGCGTGAATGAGCGATTCGCCGAGCGCGCCGTGAGAGATGATCAGGATGCCGATCAAGCGCGCAGCTTCTTTTGCAGCGCCTCGACGTACATGCCCGGGACGTCGAAGCCGGTCTGGTCCAGGATCTCGCGAAAGCAGGTCGGGCTGGTCACGTTGATCTCGGTGACCCAGTCGCCGATCACGTCCAGGCCGACGAACAGCAGGCCGCGGGCCGCGAGCGCGGGGCCGAGCGCTTCGGCGATCTTGCGGTCGCGCGCGGTCAGCTCGCGCGCCTCGCCGCGCGCGCCGGCCGCGAGGTTGCCGCGCGACTCGCCGGCCTTGGGAACGCGCGCCAGGCAGTAGGGCACGACGTCGCCGTCGATCATGATCACACGCTTGTCGCCGTCCACGATCTGCGGGATATAGCGCTGCGCCATGACGCTGCGCGCGCCGCCCTGCGCCATGATCTCGACGATCACATTGCGGTTCGGGTCGTCGCTGCGCACGCGGAAGATATTCTCGCCGCCCATCGTATCGAGCCGCTTGACCACCACGTCATGCTGCTCGTCGATGAAGGCGTGGATCTGGCGCGGGTCGCGCGTCACCAGCGTCGGCGCAACGAACTGCGCAAATTCGGTGATCGCGATTTTCTCGTTGTGGTCGCGAATCGCGGCCGGCGAGTTGAACACGCGCGTGCCCTCCCGCTCGGCCGCCGACAAGAGCCACGTGCTGGTCACATATTCGAGGTCGAACGGCGGGTCCTTGCGCATCAGCACCGCGTCGAACTCCGCCAGGCGGCGCCGCGCCTGGCCTTCGGCGCGGTACCAGTCCTCGTCGTTGTCGGTCAGCGCGATGTGCATCGTCTCGGCAGTGACGCCGCCGGCGCGCCAGGCGATGCCCGCTTGCTCGCACACGAACACGCCGTGGCCGCGCGCCTGCGCGGCGCGCATCATCGTGACCGTGGTGTCCTTGTAGGCCTTGAGCTCGGGCAGCGGGTCGATGATGAAGAGGAATTGCATCGCTCGCGGCAGAGGCTGCGCGCCCGCTCGCCCCGCGTCACTTGCTGTGCGACACCATGTACTCGATCGCGGCGCGGATATCGGCCTCCGACAGCGTGGCGTTGCCGCCCTTGGGCGGCATCGCGCCCTTGCCGTGCAGCGCCACGCTGAGCAGCGTATCCATCCCGGTCGCGATGCGCGGCGCCCAGGCGGCCTTGTCGCCGAACTTGGGCGCGCCTGCCACGCCTGTGCCGTGGCAGACGATGCAGGTGCCCTGGAAGATCTTCTTGCCGTCGGGCGGCCCGGCCTGGGCCAGCGCGGCGGGGGCGGGCGCGCTTGGCGCGGCGCCTTCCTTGGCGGCTTCGGGCGAATCGGCGAGCACGACGCGGCCTACAGGCTGGATGCGCGCGGCCACCGCCTCGGGGGTCAGGGCCGAGGGGTCCGCAGTCTGGCCGCCGACCACCAGGTGCACCAGCAGCGAGATGCCGAAAATCGGCACCAGGAACGCCAGCAGCACGACAATGACC
>JBOIFB010000438.1:0-1853 GCA_050741415.1 Burkholderiales bacterium
AGGGTAGCAGATGGAGGGCACGGCAATGTCATTCTCGATGCGCGATATCGTCGTTTCGACGATCGCTTATTTCGTGGCGGCTTTTTTCATCAAGCGCCAGTTCGATGAGATGGAGATTCCGCGCGGCATGACGCGCAGCGCGCTGGTTTTCGCGCTCGCGCTGGGCGCCGCCTACGCGGTGCAGGTGGCGGTGGACTGGGTGGCGACGGTCTAGCGGCGCCTCAGCGCCTGCGCCCGAACGGCGGGCGGCCGCGCCAGTGCTGGATCAGCAGCCAGGCGCCGAGCATTCCGCCCAGGTGCGCGAAGTGCGCGACGTTGACTTCCATGCCGGAGACGCCGAGGAACAGCTCGAGCGCGCCATACAGCGTCACGAACAGCCAAGCCGGCATCGGGATCGGCGGGATCAGCAGCACGATCGTCTGGCGCGGGAAGTACATCGCGAAGGCGAGCAGGACGCCGAACACGCCGCCCGAGGCGCCGATCGTCGGGTAAGGATCGGCGCCGATGAACGACGCGTAGGCGAGCTGCGACAGTCCCGCGGTGATGATGCTCGCAAGGTACAGGTTCAGGAAGCGCTTGGGTCCGAACAGGCGCTCGAGCTGGCCGCCGAACATGTACAGCGCGAACATATTGACGAAGATGTGCATCACGCCGCCGTGCAGGAAGCCGTAGGTAACGACCTGCCACGGCTGGAATGCATGAGTTCCGAGCGGCCAAAGACCGAGGAAAATGATCATCGGGTCGCCGAGCGCCTGCTGCAGCAGGTAGACCGCGACGTTGGCCAGGATCAGCCCGCGCGTGACGGGCGGCAGCGTGCCGAACACGTCAGGAGCCCGCGACGATCGCCATGTTGTCTTTCACCGCCTTGACGCCGGCGACGCCGGAGGCGGCGCGCACTGCCGCGTGGCGCTTCGCGGTTTCGGGGACCGTGCCCCATAGCGTGACCGTCCCGCCGCCGGCAGTGACGTCGATGCCGTCGGCGAGCGAGCCGAGCTTGGCGCGCAGCGCGTCCTGCACCTTGGCCGCGAGCACTTTGTCGGGATCGGGCTTGGGCTCCGCCTGCAGCTGTGGGGCGGGCGCCGGCTGCGCCTGCGGCGCCGCGGGAGCGGCGGCCTGGGTTGCAGGCGCTTGCGCCGGAGCGGGAGGCGTCTTGTTGCCGCAGCCGGCGACGGCGAGGGCGCACGCGCCTGCGGCGGCGAGAGCGAGAAGCGAAATGCTGCGACCTTGAGCGCTGATAATGTGCATGGCGGTCTCCTTTGCCGACGCGATGATCGCACGTCTCGGCATGCGGTATCCTAGCAGCCGTAGATCCTGTCATTCCCGCAATGAAGGTCCGCGCGCTCTCCATCGTAGTGATCCTGGTTGCCGCCGCGCTCGGCGCCGGCGCATGGCGGTTGATGCAGCGCGCGCCGCCCGCGTCCGGCGGCGCGATCGTGCTGCACGGCAACGTCGACATCCGCCAGGTGGATCTCGCGTTCAACTCCGCGGGGCGCGTGACGCAGATGCTCGCGCGCGAGGGCGAGCGGGTGGAAACCGGGCAGCTGCTCGCGACGCTCGACATGCAGCGCCTGCGCCAGGTCGAGGCGCAGGCCGCGGCGCAGGCGGCCGCGCAACGCGAGACGGTGGCGCGGCTCGTGGCCGGTTCGCTGCCCGAGGAGATCGCCAAGGCGCGTGCCGACGCCGAGGCCGCGCGGGTGGACGCGGCGAATGCGGCGCGCTCTTACTCACGCCTGCGCGACCTGGCGGCAAAGCATTTCGTGCCGCAGCAGCAGGCCGACGATGCGCGCGCCGCGGCCGAGGCGGCGGCGGCACGCCTCAAGAGCGCGCGCGAGGCGCTGCGGCTGGTGGTGCTC
>JBOIFB010000439.1:0-1838 GCA_050741415.1 Burkholderiales bacterium
GGATTGACTCGGGCCGGCGGCAGTTCCCGGCAGGTTTAAACTCCCGTTCATGCCTACGGACAACATGGTCGAAATCGAGGATCTGCATTTCGCCTACGGCGAGCACGTGATCTTCAAGGGCCTCAACCTCGAGATCCCGCGCGGCAAGGTGGTCGCGATCCTCGGCGCGAGCGGCTGCGGTAAGACCACCCTGCTCAAGCTGATCGGCGGGCAGCTGCGGCCCTCGCGCGGCCGGATCAGGGTCGACGGCAAGGTCGTGCACGAACTCGGCACCGGCGCCCTGTACGCGCTGCGGCGCAAGATCGGCATGATGTTCCAGACCAGCGGCCTGTTCAGCGACCTCTCGGTGTACGAGAACATCGCCTTCCCGATCCGCGAGCACTACGCGCTGCCCGAGGAGCTGATCCGCAAGCTGGTGCTGATGAAGCTGCAGGCGGTCGGATTGCGCGGCGCGCAGAGCCTGATGCCGGCCGACCTCTCGGGCGGCATGTCGCGCCGCATCGCGCTTGCGCGCGCGATCGCCGCCGACCCGATGCTGACCATGTACGACGAACCCTTCGCCGGCCTCGACCCGATCACGCTCAACGTCATCGCCGAGCTGGTGCGCAAGCTGAACGACGCCATCGGCACCACCTCGATCGTCGTCACCTACGACGTGAGCGAGTCGCTCAAGTTGGTGGACTACCTCTACGTCATCTCCGACGGCGTGGCGGTCGGAGAAGGGACCCCCGATGCGGTCGCGTCCTCGCAGGATCCCTACCTGAAGCAGTTCATGCACGCGCTCCCCGACGGCCCGGTGCGGTTCCACTTCCCCGCCAGGCCGCTCGAGGAGGAGCTGCGCATCGCCTAGTAGCGGGCGTAGTCGAGCTGGCTGCCGATCACGGCGCCCAGCACGCTGCCGAAGGCCGCGCCCACGACCCGGTCGGGTCCGTGACCCAGCTGGCTGCCGATCACCGCACCGGCGAACGCGCCTGCGACTGCGTCCGCGCCCGCGGGACTCGCGTAGCCGTAAACCACGGGGGCCGGCGCCGGGCGCGGGGCGTAATAGACTGGGGCCGGCGGAGTGTAGTAGACCGGGGCCGGCGGAGCGTAGTAGACGCGGGCCGGCTCGCGGTACACCATCATGACGCGCGCATTGTCGCGGTCGTAACGGCCGTGGTGTTCATAGCGATCTCCGCGGTGCCGGTAGCCCGGGTCGGCGAAGGCAGGCGCGGCCGCGAGCAGCGAGCCGCCGATAAGCGCTGCGATGACGAGTTTGGTCGGTTTCATGTCTGGCTCCTTTGTTCGGTTGCTGCCCCGGTACTGCGGGCACGGGAGCATTGTCGACGCCACCCCGTAGCGCGTCTGAAACCGAGTGTTACCGTCCGTAACAGGGCTCAAGCCTCCGATAAGGGGACCGATTCTTCTAGCGAGTATTGGCGGTCCAGTTATACCCTCGAACCACGCCGGACGAGTCGAACTTGATTTGCAGCAGCTTGACCCGCGCGTTGGATGGGCCCGAGAGGTCGCCGCCTCCGTAGTAATAGGTCCACTGCGTGAAGCGCTCGCCGCCGGTCTCAACCGATACGCCGGTCCCGTCGGGCGCGCCGAGCATGCGCTGCACATCGGCCTGGGTGGTTTCGCCGCGCCGCACCTTGGACTGGAACGCGGCGAGATCGAAGTTGCCGCCGACCTGGAAAGTGCCGCAGGCCGACAGCAGAAACGCGAGGATGACGGCGCTCGTGGCTCGGCGCATGATGATTTCCTTGCCGCCCAAGTATATCGCTGGAGCGAACCGTGAAAGTCGAGATTGAACAGGGAATCTACGACCTCTACGACGAATACTGCCACGGCAGGAT
>JBOIFB010000440.1:0-1832 GCA_050741415.1 Burkholderiales bacterium
CGCCCGACGCCCCTGCCTGGCTGTTCTACACCAGCGGCACCACCGGCATGCCCAAGGGCGCGGTCCTCACCCACCGCAATCTGCTGTTCGCGACCCAGGCTTATTTCGCCGACATCGACAAGCTCGAGGCGGGCGACTCGATCCTGCACGCCGCGCCGCTGTCGCACGGCTCGGGCATTTATGGCCTGCCGCACTTCGCCGCCGGCGCGGTCAACGTGATCCCCGAGTCAGGGCGCTTCGAGCCGCAGGAGATCTTCGCCCTGCTCGATCACTGGCGCAACGTCTCGTTCTTCGCCGCGCCGACCATGCTCGTGCGCCTGCTGGCGAGCCCGGCCGCGCGCACGCCGGCGAACCTGAAGACCATCGCCTACGGCGGCGCGCCGATGTACGTCGCCGACAGCCTGCGCGCGATCGAGCTGTTCGGCCCGCGCCTGTACCAGCTCTACGGCCAGGGCGAGAGCCCGATGACGATCAGCGGATTGAGCCAGGCCATGCACGCCGAGCGGCGCGCGCTCGAATCCTGCGGCATCGCACGCACCGGAGTCGAGGTGGCGATCTTCGATTCCGGCGACACGCCGCTGCCGCCGGGCGAAGCGGGCGAAATCGTCACCCGCTCGGACTGCGTGATGGCGGGCTACTGGCAGAACCCCGAGGCGAGCGCGCGCGCCCTGCGCGGCGGCTGGCTGCACACCGGGGATGTCGGCAGCCTGGACCGCGCCGGCTTCCTCACGCTGCGCGACCGCTCCAAGGACATGATCATCTCGGGCGGCAGCAACATCTATCCGCGCGAGATCGAGGAGGTGCTGCTGCGCCACCCGGCAGTGGCCGAGTGCTCGGTGGTCGGCCGCCCGCATCCAGACTGGGGCGAAGAGGTGGTGGCCTTCGTGGTTTGCGAGCGGGAGGTGCCGCCGGCGGAGCTCGACGCGCTTTGCCTGCGGAACATCGCCCGCTTCAAGCGCCCGCGCGAATACCGCTTCGTTGCGTCCCTGCCCAAGAACAACTACGGCAAGGTGCTCAAGACCGAGCTGCGCCGCCTGGCCGGGAATGTGGCACAGTAGCGCGTCATGGCAGAGGCGCCTACCAAGCTGGCGGCCGCGGCCCGCCGTCCGCTGATCCTCATCGTCGACGACAGCGACGACATCCGCCGCTTTTTCCAGACCATGCTCAAGCCGCGCTACGACTTGCGGCTGGCGGTCGACGGGCCCACCGGGCTGGCGGCCGCGGCGAAGTCGCCGCCGCCCGACCTGATTCTGCTGGACATCGACATGCCGGGGCACAACGGCTACGAAGTCTGCGGTGCGCTCAAGGCGGACCCGGTTACCGCGCGCATCCCGGTTATTTTCGTCAGCGCGCGAGACGATCCCAAGGATCAGGCGCATGGCCTGAAGCTCGGCGCCATCGA
Organism: Burkholderiales bacterium; assembly: GCA_050741415.1. GTDB lineage: Bacteria > Pseudomonadota > Gammaproteobacteria > Burkholderiales > SG8-39 > DAHVFK01. The sequence continues at coordinate 1,403 of JBOIFB010000440.1, forward strand.
CTACATCACCAAGCCGATCAGCCCGCCGATCGTGCTCTCGCGTCTGGCCAACCACATCGCGCTCGCGAACCAGACGCACCAGCTCGAGAGCCTGGTTGCCGAGCGCACCCGCGAGCTGCAGCAGACCCGCCTGCAGCTGATTCAGCGCCTGGCGCGGGCGCTCGAGATCCGGGAGGGCGGCGGCATGAGCAACCGCGTCGTGCGCATGGCCGAGTACGTCAAGCTGCTGGCGCAGGCGCTGGGCGCGAAACCCGAGGTATGCGAGATCCTGGCGCAAGCCTCGCCGCTGCACAACATCGGCACCCTCGGCGTGCCCGAGGCCGTGATGCGCAAGACCGACGCGCTCGATCCTGCCGAATGGCAGGAGATGCGCAAGCATCCCGAGATCGGCGCCGCGATCATCGGCGAGCACAAGGATCCGCTGCTGGCG
>JBOIFB010000441.1:0-1831 GCA_050741415.1 Burkholderiales bacterium
GGAGAACAGCGTGCTCGCCAGCACCGCCGCCGGGCGCGCCGCGAGCTGCGCCACCAGCAGCACGCCGATGCCGCCGGCGACCGTGATGAGCGGGATCGGACCCGCCAGGCGCGCCGCGAGGACGATGAACAGCAGCGTGATCAGGAGCGTGCTCAAGTGCTCCTTGAAATCCAGGATGTCGTCCATCTGCAGGCCTTTCTGGTTGGCGAGCACGATCCCCATCACGGTCACCGCGAGCAGGCCGGACTCGTCCCGGATCGCGTTCGCGAGCGCAAACGAGGCCAGCACCAGCGTCAGCGCGCCCAGATTCTGCAGGTATTCGGGCACCAGGTGTCGCCTCAGCGCATAGCCGAGCAGCCAGGCCGCGCCGAAGCCGCAGGCGGCGCCGACCGCGACCGTCTGGCCGAACACCAGCCAGTGGTGCGCATCGCCCGAGCGCTCGCCCGAAACGATCAGCTCGAACATCAGCACCGCGAGCAGCGCACCGAGCGGATCGAGGATGATCCCTTCCCAGCGCAGGATGTTGCCGATGCGCTCGTTCGGCCGCACGCTGCGCAGCATCGGCACGATCACGGTCGGCCCGGTCACGCTCACCATGGCGCCGAACAGCAGCGCGATCGGCCAGTCGAGGCCCGCCAGCACGTGCCCGGCCCAGGCCAGGATCGCGACCGTGATCAATGCCCCGACGCTGACCAGGCGCAGGATCGTCGACCCCAGCCCGCGGATCTCGCCGAAGCGCAGCGTCAAGCTGCCCTCGAACAGGATCACCGCGACCGCGAGCGACACGAACGGCAGCAGCAGCCGGCCGAACATCGCGTCCGGGTCGAACGCGCCCGTCACCGGCCCGAGCAGCAGCCCGAGCAGCAGCAGGAACAGGATCGCCGGCAGCTTGAAGCGCCAGGCCAGCCACTGTGCGCCGAAGCCCAGCAGCAGCAGTCCGGCGAGCAGCAGGCTCGGCTCGAGATGCATCGCGGCCCTAGCCCGCCACTCGCACCACGACGAAGATGAACGCGGCGCCGAGGCAGGTCAGGCCCATCAGGCTCAGCGCCGCGCCCGGGCGCTTGCGCGAGTGCGCCTCGGGCAGGATGTCGGCGGTGCCGATGTAGAGCAAAAAGCCGGCGAAGAAGCCGAGGAAGAGCTCGAGCAGCACGGGCGGCGCGCTGAACAGAAGGGTCGAGGCGGCGCCGAGCACCGGCGCCAGCGCGTCGAGCGCGAGCATCGCTATGGCGCGCGGCGTGGAATTGCGGTGCATCAGCATCAGGCTCACGGTGTTCATGCCGTCGCAGAAATCGTGTCCGATCACCGCCAGCGCCACGGCCACGCCGACCGCCGGGCCCGCCTGGAAGGCAAGCCCGATGCCCACCCCGTCCATGAAACTGTGCCCGGCGAGCGCGAGCGCCGAGTACACGCCGACCTCGGGGTGACCGTGCTCGGCGTAGTCCTCCTCATGCCCGTGATGCACCAGGACGAACTTCTCCAGCCCGTGGAACAGCAGATAGCCCGCCACCAGCGCGACCATCGCCCCTGCGGCGTGGGCCCCGCGCGCCTGCGCCAGATCGAAGATCTCGGGCAGGAGGTCGAACGCGACTACGCCGAGCAGCACCCCGGCGGTGAAGCTCAGAATGTAGTGCAGCCGCTCGCGGAACCTGAGCGCGAACAGCCCGCCGATCAGGGTCGAGACGAAGGTCGCGAGCGCGATCAGGACGACGGTCATCGCCGCTGCCCCTCAGCGCAGCAGCGCGTACTCGCCGCCAGTCTCCAACGCGCGCCGGTACGCGGGCCGGGCGTGGATGCGCTCGAGAAAGCCCGTCAGCTTCGGCCGGCTCGCGTC
>JBOIFB010000442.1:0-1807 GCA_050741415.1 Burkholderiales bacterium
ATCCCTACTTCAGCGGCACCAAGCTCGCGTGGCTGCTGGACAACGTTCCCGGGGCGCGTGCGCGCGCCGAGCGCGGCGAGCTGGCTTTCGGCACGGTCGACACCTGGCTGGTGTGGCGCCTGTCGCAGAGCCGCACCCACGTCACCGACGAGACCAACGCCTCGCGCACCCTGCTGTACGACATCCACCGCGGCGAATGGGACGCGGAGCTGCTGTCGCTGCTGCGCGTGCCGCGCGCGATCCTGCCCGACGTGCAGCCCTCGGCGAGCGTGTTCGGCATGGCGGCGCCGGAGGAGCTCGGCGCCGCGATCCCGCTCGCCGGCATCGCGGGCGACCAGCAGGCGGCGCTGTTCGGCCAGGGCTGCCACCGCCGCGGCATGGCGAAGGCGACCTACGGCACCGGCAGCTTCATGCTGCTGCACACCGGCGAGACCGCGGTGCGCTCCGCCGGCGGCCTGCTCACGACCCCGGCGGCATGCCCGAGCGCCGCACGCGGCACGCCGCGCGGCTACGCCCTCGAGGGCAGCGTGTTCGTCGCCGGCTCGGTGGTGCAGTGGCTGCGCGACGAGCTGCAGTTCTTCCGCGATGCGGGCGAGATCGAGCCGCTCGCCGCCAGCGTGCCCGATAACGGCGGCGTGTTCCTGGTGCCGGCGTTCACCGGGCTGGGCGCGCCGTACTGGGACCCGTTCGCGCGCGGCACGATCCTGGGGCTGACGCGCGGCTCGTCGCGCGCCCACATCGCGCGCGCCGCGCTCGAGTCGATCGCGTTCCAGATCGCCGAACTGCTCGAGGCGATGCAAAACGACGCGGGCGAGAAGCTGAGCGAGCTGCGCGTCGACGGCGGCGCCTCGGCCAACAACCTGCTGATGCAATTCCAGGCCGACCTGCTCGGCGTGCCCGTGGTGCGCCCGCGCGTGCTCGAGACCACCGCGCTCGGCGCGGCCTACCTCGCCGGGCTGGCGATCGGGCTGTGGCGCTCGCCGGAGGAAATCGCCGCCAAATGGGAGCAGGAGCGCCGCTTCGAGCCGCAGATGGACGCCGGCGCCGCGGCCGACCTGCTGGCGCGCTGGCGCGCGGCCGTCAAGCGCTCGCTGCGCTGGGCGGAGAACGACTGAGCAGGACTTTGCGCGCGAACGCGGGATAGTTCGCCGCGATCTCCGCTGCCGCCGGCCCGCGCAGCAGCGCGAGGTCTTCGGCCGAAGGCGCCGCGGTCGCCGGCACCGGCGCCTCGCAGTCGAATTCGAACCCGGTGCACTCGCGCACCTCCTCCAGGCTCGAACCGGGGTGCACGCTCTCTAGCCGGAAGCGGCCGCGCTGCGGCTGCCACGCGAACAGCGCCTTGGCCGTGAGCAGCGCCTGCGGTCCGCCGCGGCGCCACACTCCGGGCGGGCTCGACCCCGGCGCGCTGACGAATTCGACCTTCGGCACCAGCACGCGGCGCGAGTGCTCCTCGCGGAACAGGATCGTGCGCCGCGCCGCGAAGTACATGAACGCCGAGCCGAACGAGCCGGGGAAGCGGCGCCCCTCGGCGCGCACCAGGTTGACGTTCGCCGCGCCGTCGATCTGCGCCCCGCCGAGGAAGAACACGTCGATCCTGCCCTGCCCGGCAAGGTCGAACAGCTCGCGCGCGCCTTCGCTGAAAGGATTGCCGCGCCGCTTGTGCAGCAGGGACACGCGCAACGCGGGGTTTCTCGCCTTGAGCAGGAACGCGCCCGAGGCGGGAATCGGCGAGGCAGCGCCCACCGCGACGTGCGCCGCGGCGCCGACCAGGCGCGCGATCACGCAGGCGAGCAGCTCTTCTCTGGCG
>JBOIFB010000443.1:0-1805 GCA_050741415.1 Burkholderiales bacterium
TCCGCGGCAGCAGCGGCATCTGGTCGCTCACCAACGCCTCCGGCTCGATCGACGTCCCGGCCGGCACCAGCGGCCTCGCCCCCGCCGACCCCAGCCAGCCGCCGCAGGAAACCAACGGCATCCCCCCGGTTTCGCCCGCACCGCCGGGAACTGCCGGGCCCGGCTACGTCGCCGGCGACGTAGTGACGAACACTGGAGATCCAGTCATTCAAACTGTCATTCCGCTGAAGAGTGGAAGCGGATACGCAGTGAACGTCGCATATGGCGTATCGCTCGAAGGTATCGTCGGTGCCCTCGACACTGGCGGAAGCGCGAGCGCGACACTCAATTCTACGGGTCAACTCACGCAGGTTTCATTCGGCGGAAACACGTATCAGCAGATATCTGGCAGCCAAACGGAATTCGGCACTGACGGAATCCTAGCCTGGGGTCGCTGGACTGGAACGGCCGCGGTTCCCGGTAGTGGGGTTGAAACGTACGACGCGGACCAGGGCCTGCACTACGTCATTGGCATGCCGACGCCGACGATGCCGACAACGGGCAGCGCAACCTATTCGCTGCTCGGCGCAACTAGACCGACGTACGTCAACGCCAATACGGTGCCAGGGCTATTCTCGGGATCAATCGACGTGATATTTGGGGCTCGAGCGTCTGTTACCACCAGGAATTTCACAGTTGCTATGCCGGACCAAACTTTTTCGCTGACCGATGCGACCTCTGCCATTTCAGGCAGATCATTTGGTATGAGCACCACGGCGACCAGCAACTCCGCTTGCTCCGGCGGTTGCTCGGCCGACATAAGCGGATTTTTCGCTGGAGCGAACGCGGAGCGGATCGGGGTGGGCTACGTCATCAATCCGGGCATCACCAACCAGTCCTATTCGGTCGTCGGCGCCGCCGCCTTCACAAAATAATCGACCCTATCTATCGGCGAACTGAGTTCGTCCAAGCAATCTCGCTCGAGGACCTTGGGCGACTAGATGAGGCGTTGGAGCGCTACGATAGACTGTTGCTTGCCCATCCCGGTGCAGCGGAAGCACTTCACAATCGCGGCCTCCTGCTCGCTCGCCTAGGGCGTCTAAACGACGCCGAGAAGAACAACCGGCGTTACGTCGAACGGCATCCCGACGATCCGAAGGCGCGCGCCCTCCTTGCCGACGTGCTGCTTGCGCTCTCGCGCTACGACGAGGCACTAGGTGAGCTCGACAGCGTTGCGAAACCGGATGCACTGATTCTGGTGAGGCGCGCGCTCGCGCTTTCGTCTCTGATGCGCCATGCGGAAGCTCGCGCGGCGATCGCGGCTGCAAAGGCGGCGGACGCGCGGGCGGTGGAACGCTTCATCACGCGACTTGCACCAGGGTCGGACCCGGAAGTGGTCCTTGCTTCGGAAAACGTCTTTCTGTGGCGCCGCTATGTCGCGCAGGGCGCGTGCGACTGGAGGGGATGGAACGACTATCTGAACGAGTTCCGGCGTACGCTCCGCGATCCCGCGCTGCCGCTCGATCGTGCGCTTGCCTTCACCGCCCTGCACTTGCCGTTGAACGAACGCGAGCGACATGAGCTTGCACGTCGGATCGCCGCGCAAATCGAGCGTAAGGTCGCGCCCCTGCCAGCGCGCGCGGCGGCAGGGCACGAGCGTATTCGCATCGGGGTTCTCTCGCCCGACATGCGCGAGCACCTGAACGCCTACCTGCTGTTGCCGCTGTTCGAGCTGATCGATCGCCGGCGGTTCGAAATCTTCGCTTATTCGTTGGCCCCGGACGACGGAAGCGCGATCCGCGCCAGAGTGCGCGCGGTGGTGGACC
>JBOIFB010000444.1:0-1790 GCA_050741415.1 Burkholderiales bacterium
GCCGAGAAGTGCTTTCTTTGCGGCCTCGAGCGCGAGTCCGGTGCGGGTATCGCGCTCTGCATTCGTCGGCGCCGCGGTGCCCAACGCCCCTACCGTGTACCAGACGACGCCGATGACCAGCACCGTGACGAGCAAGATCAGCGCTTGCCCCTTTTGCCGGGCCAGGGTCGCGGGGCGTTGGCGGTGCAAGCGGCGGGCGCGCATCTCAGCGTTTCCCGGAATCCGGCCGCCTGACCTTGATCTCGCCCTTGCCGATCACGTCGTTCACTTCGCCGGTGCCGCGGTCGAGCGACTCGCCGACCTTGAGCGGGATGCGCCGTCCGCCTTCGCCGACTTCGATCGCGGCGCGGGTCGGGTCGTCGCGCGACGGGATGACCTGGGCGCGCTGGGCGTCGGCGCCTTCGGTGACCGGCTCGCCGTTGAGGAAGAGGGTCGATTTGCCGTCGGAGCGCTTGACGTAGCCGTCGAGGGTGGTGCTGGGGGATTCGATCAGGACCGCGGCCGGTTTGTCGGGCACGCGCGCCTTGCGGCGCGCGTCGAGCTCGGCGCGCTGCTCGGGGGTGAAGAACAGGCGCCCGAGCTCCTGCGCCGCCGCCGCGGCCGAGGCGGCGGCGAGCAGGATGCCGGCCAGCGCTGGCAGGGCGCGATTCACGATTTCGCCGCCCGGTCGAGGATGGTGATCAGGTCGATGTCGCAGGTGGCGTGCAGGCGCGGCACGATCGACGTGCCGGTGGGCGCCTGGCCGGTGCGCGTGATGTCGCAGCGCCTGACCGCGTAGTAGGCATTGCCGGAATTGCGCAGGTCTTGCAGGAAGCGCAGCAGGTCGCCCGTGTGCAGCAGTGCGATATCGACCTTCATGGTGCTGGAGTAGAAGTCGACGTTTGCCGGCTTGCCGGGGACCGATACCAGCAGCGCCTGCCGGTCCACGCGGTAGCGCAGGTCGAGCAGCTCGCGGCTGGCCTTGATGCGCGACATGGCGTCGGCCCAATCCAGGCGCCGCTCCGGTCCGATGACGTGCAACTGCTGCAGCCGGCGGTAAACCGTCAGCTTCTCCTTGACCTCGCGCTCCTCGTCGGCGATGCGCATGAGTTTTTCGTTTGCCTCGGCGTGGCGCGCCTTGGTGGCGGTCAGCTCGCGTTGCGCCAGCACGAGTCTGGAATCGACGAAGCCGATCAGCGCCGCGCCCGCGCCGATCAGCACCGCGCACGCGATCGCGGGCAGCGCGAGCTTGCGGGCTTCCCGGGCCGTGACGATCATTTGAGCGGCCTCGACAGGACGATCGTGAAGCGCGGCGCTTCGCTGCGCATGGCCGAGCCGATGTCGCCCGTGAGGGTCCCCTGCGAGGTGATGTCGAACGGCAACTGCATGCTGGCAACCTGGTACGGCGAACCGCCGCTCAGCGCCTGCGCGAAGCGCTCGACTTCGGCCGTGATCGCGCGGTAGTCGGAGCCTTGCGTGGCCGCCACGCGTCCGCCGATCTCGAGCTCTTCGCTTTCCTTGCCGGAGAGCAATCCGGTCGAAGCCGGCGCGCCGCCGCGCGCTGCGCTCGCATTGCGCCCGCCCGGCGGACTCACGCGCCAGATCAGGCTTTCGAGCTCGATCTGGGGAAATTCGTCGAGCGCCTTGGACAGGTGCACGAAAGCGGGCTCGGGCCATGCGGTGCCGTCGGCAATTTTGCGGAACTCGACCACCGTCGCCTTCAGGTTGTCGGTGGTGGTCTGCGTCACCGGGAACGTGGCGGTGACGCGGCGATAGCGCTCGGCGGCAAGGTCTGCCTCTCGCTGCTCGCC
>JBOIFB010000445.1:0-1788 GCA_050741415.1 Burkholderiales bacterium
GGGAAACTGTCCACGGTGATGTGCACGCGCTGTCCGGGCGTCATGCGCGTGAGCTGAGTCTCCTTGAAATTCGCTTCCACCCATACGCCGTCGAGCGGCACGACCGCGAGCAGGACGGTGCCCGCGCGGACGTATTCGCCGGCGTTGACTCGGCGGTTCCCGACCACGCCGGATACCGGCGCACGCACCACCGTGTTGTCGAGCGCGATCTGCGCCAATCGAACGCCGGCCCTCGCCTGCGCTTCGCGGGCGGCGATCTGGGCGCCCCCCGACCTGATGACGGACAGCTGATCGCGCGCAGCCCCGTCCGCCGCGTCGGCGCGCGCGAGGGCGGCTGCAGTGCGCTCGGCGCCGGTGAGCGCGGCGTCGTGGCGGCTCGGCGCTATAAAGCCATCGGCGAGCAGCCTGCTCGAGCGCTCGAGGTCGCGCCGCGCGAGGTCGCGTTCCACTCGCGCCGTGCGCAGCGCGGCGTCCGCTTCCCGGATGACGGCGAACTGCAGCGTCTCGCGCCGCACGAGCTGCGCCGCGTCCGCCTGCGCCTGTGCTACCGCGGCGCGCGCGTGATCAACTTTTGCGCGGTAGTCGCGGTCGTCGATCGTCAGCAGGACCTGACCGGCCCTGACCGGTTCGTTATCGCGCACCCGCAGCGCTGATATATAGCCGGCGACCTGGGAACCCACTGCAGTCAGGTCGCCGCGGACATAGGCGTCCTCGGTGCTTTGCTGGTCGCGCGCCGTGCGCCACCAACTCCAGGCGTAATGGCTGGCGGCAACCGCGGCAGCGATCGAAGCCGCGGCGAGGACACTGCGCAAGCCGAGTGTCGTGAGCGAACGGGTTGTCATGGTTAAGTCCCTCCTGTAATATTCGGTACCGCACGTTACCAATGTAAGAAATGGTACGGTACGTTACCGTACATGTCAACAGAGATTTATTTCATATTAGATTCAGCTAGATGAGTAGAGGAACACAAACGAGGAAGCGTCAAGCGCCGGGTGCGCGGCGCGAGGCGATCCTGCGCGCTGCGAGCGAGGTTTTCTTCGAAGAGGGGTTCAAGGGCGCCAGCATTGACGCAGTCATTGCGCGTGTCGGCGGCTCCAAACGCGCGATCTACAGCCTGTTCGGCAGCAAGGAGGCGCTGTTCGCGGCGATCGTCACCGAGAACGCGCATCGCGCGTTGGAAGGGCTCGGCGACAAGATCGCGGGCGGGCACGATCCGCGCACGATGCTGGAGGATTTCGGCATGCGGCTGCTCGAGGTGCTGATGTCGCCCATGACGCTCGCGCTGTTCCGCGCCGTGATCGGCGAAGGCATGCGTTTTCCCGAGCTCGCACAGGCGTTCTACGACAATGCGCCAGCGAGTGCCGCGCGCCGGCTGGGCGAGGTTCTCGATCAGTACGCCAAGATCGGGCAGATCGAGGTCGAGGACAGTTTTCGGGCTGCCGAACACTTCATCGGAATGGTCCGCGGCGACCTGTTTCTGAGCGTCGTGCTGGGCCTGCGCTCCGCCCCGGAGCCGGGCGAAGCGCGCGCGCTCGTCGCCGAAGTGACGCATATCTTTCTCGACGGCGTGACCGCGCGCGGCTGAGATGTAGGTATCATCGGCCGGTTCGTGCCCGAAGCCGGGAGGCCCGCGTGTCGCTGACTGACCAGCAGATCGCCCAGTACCGCCGCGACGGCTACGTCAGTCCGGTCCCGGTCATGCCGGCGGCAGAGGCGGCCGGGCTGCGGCGCAAGCTCGAGGCTTTCGAGGCGACGCAAGGCGGCAGGCTCGAGGCCGGCCAGCGCAGC
>JBOIFB010000446.1:0-1783 GCA_050741415.1 Burkholderiales bacterium
CCGTTCGAAACGCTCCCGGCGCACTGCAGTGGACGATCCTGGCGGTCATCGCCGGCGCGTCGCCGACCACCGCGAACAGCCGCCCGCCCGGGGCGAGCTGCGCGAGCCATGTCTGCGGCAGGACCGGCGTCGAGCCGGTGAGCACGATGACGTCGTAGGGGGCGTGCTGCGGCCACCCGCGCGCCGCATCGCCCGCCTCGAGGGTCGCGTTGTCGACGCCGTGACGTTCGAGATTCGCCTTGCCGAATGCAGCCAGGGCCGGCCGGATCTCGACCGAATGCACGTGCGCGACGCGGTGCGCGAGCAAGGCCGTCAGGTAACCGCTGCCGGTGCCGGCCTCGAGCACGCGGTCCGCCTTGCGCAAGGCGAGTTCCTGCAGCACGCGCGCCTCGATCCTGGGCGCCCACATCCGCTCGCCTTCGCCGAGCGGGATCTCCATGTCGGTGAACGCGAGCGCGCGCTGCGCCGGCGGCACGAATTCCTCGCGCGGCACGACGTAGAGCAGGTCGAGCACATCCTGGTCGAGCACCTCCCAGGGCCGGATCTGCTGCTCGACCATGTTGAAACGGGCCTGTTCGATGTTCATGGGGGCTGTGCCGGAGGGGTATGCGCGATGCGGGCCATAGTGTACCTCCGATCTTTACATTCGATCGCCGGCTCGCTTGTCATCGAGCCCGGTTTGCAGTAGCTTGCCTGACTCACGCAGGGGTCCTGGCGGCGGGTGCCGCCGGGTGAGAAAAACCCTTTGAACCTGATGCGGGTAATCCCGCCGAAGGAAGCGACCATGAACGCCCATCCCAAGTTTCTCGCCGCCACCGCCCAGGTCGACGACGCCGCGGTCAAGCCGCTGCCCAATTCCGCCAAGGTCTATTTCGCCGGCTCGCGCCCGGACTTGCGCGTGCCGATGCGCGCGATCACGCAGAGCGAAGGCAACGCGACGATCCACGTCTACGATACCTCCGGCCCCTATACGGATCCGCAGGCGCGCATCGACATCCGCAAGGGGCTCGCGCCGCTGCGCGAAAAGTGGATCGAAGAGCGCGGCGACACCGAGCGGCTCGAAGGCCCGTCGTCCGAATACGGCCGCCGCAGGCTTGACGACCCGAAGCTGGCCGAGCTGCGCTTCGATCTTAAGCGCACGCCGCGCCGCGGGCGCTGCGCGACGCAGATGCACTACGCGCGCAAGGGCATCGTCACGCCGGAGATGGAGTTCATCGCGATCCGCGAAAACCAGCGTCTGATCGATTCCCTGGGTTTCCAGCACCGCGGCGAGTCGTTCGGGGCGAAGCTTCCGCGGGAAATTACGGGCGAGTTCGTGCGCGACGAGGTCGCGCGCGGGCGCGCGATCATCCCGGCCAACATCAACCACCCCGAAACCGAGCCGATGATCATCGGCCGCAATTTCCTGGTGAAGATCAACGCCAACATCGGCAACTCGGCGCTCGGCTCGTCGATCGCGGAGGAAGTCGAGAAGATGACCTGGGCGATCCGCTGGGGCGGCGACACGGTGATGGACCTCTCGACCGGCAAGCACATCCACGAAACGCGCGAGTGGATCGTGCGCAATTCGCCGGTGCCGATCGGCACGGTGCCGATCTACCAGGCGCTGGAGAAGGTGGACGGCAAGGCCGAGGCGCTGACCTGGGAGATCTTCCGCGACACGCTGATCGAGCAGGCCGAGCAGGGAGTGGACTACTTCACCATCCACGCCGGGGTGCGCCTGCCGTTCATCCCGATGACCGCCAAGCGCATGACGGGGATCGTGTCGCGCGGCGGCTCGATC
>JBOIFB010000447.1:0-1779 GCA_050741415.1 Burkholderiales bacterium
AGAGCCGCGCGCTCCGAGACCGTTAGCCGGTACGCCATTTACCCTGAACGATGCGCTCGCGCACTTCTTCCCAGGGAGAGCCGGCCTCGGGATTGGCTTCAAACTCGGCAAGGCGCCGGTCAAGCTCAGCCTTCAACTCGTCGGACACCGTTACGGACTCCGGTACTGCGGCGATGCTGTCCCAGATCAGCTTAACCAGCCGAAACCGCAAGATCATTACCGTTGAACCGGGAAAGCGCGGCGGCAAGCCCTGCATCCGCGGGCTGCGAATCACGGTGTATGAAGTTCTCGAATACCTCGCCTCGGGAATGACCCAGGCGGAGATTCTGCGCGATTTCCCGTATCTCACCGCGGAAGACCTTCAAGCCTGCCTGGCGTACGCGGCTGATCGCGAGAGGCACTCGCTTGCCTCGTCGGCGTGAAGCTGCTCAGCCATCGCCAGCGCCGCGCACGACCGCGGGCGTATACTGGGTTTATGAGCGCGATCGACATCGCCAACTTGAGCCCCGATCAGAGATTGGAGTTGCTGGAGCAGCTGTGGGACAGCCTGTCTCCCGAGGCAATCCCGTTGACCGACGCACAGCGGGAGGAGCTTGACCGACGTCTAGACGAGCTTGATCGAGAAGGCCCGGTCGGCATTCCCTGGGATGAAATGCTCGACCGGATCCGCGATCGCGCGCGCTGATGCAGTGCATTGTCCGTCCGGCCGCGGCGGCGGACATTGATGATGCATTTCTCTGGTACGAGGCTCAACGCGCCGGCTTGGGGCATGAGTTTCTGGCAGCGGCGCAGGCACTGATCGATGCCGTTGCCGAGCACCCGCTCAGATATCCGCTCATTCGTCGAAACACCCGACGAGCGCTTGTGCGCCGTTTCCCATACGCTATTTACTTCCGAATCTACGACGACGTGATCGTAGTGGTCGCCTGCATGCATGGACGTCGCAATCCAAGGCGTTGGCAGGTACGCCGGTGACGCCTGACCGGAAAATAGGGACAGACCCCATTTTTGCAAAACCGGGGACAATTTCGCTTGGTGTAGACTCTCTCGCATGATGAAGCTGCCCGAAAAGCCTTTGCCGAGGCCGCGAAGGTCGCGCAGCAGGCGCTGAGCAAAGGAATCGGGGTCTGTCCCCGGTTTGCTTGAGATCCGGAGAGTTGCGTGAACGCACCTGATGCCCGCCGTCGTCTTGCGCTTCCGCGCAAAACCGCGCGCTCGGCCAAGCCGCGTCGCTCGAAGGCGTTCGTCGCCGAGCTTCGCCGCCAATGCCGGCGCGCGAATGAAGCCGACCGGCGCGACGCCTGGAAGCGCTTCGTTTACCTGCCTGAATGAGCCTGCGCCGCGGCGATCTAGTGACCGTCGCGGCGAGAGGCCGCTACACCGGCAAACCCCGGCCGGCGCTTGTGATCCAGTCGGGCGAGACGCTGCCATAGCGCGATAGCATCACTGTCTGCCTGCTGACGGCCGAGCTGATCGACGCACCGCTGTTTCGCGTGCGCATCGCGCCGGGCTCCGGCACCGGGCTTGCGCGGCCCTCCGATGTAAAGTCAAAACCGGGGACAGACCCCTAAAAGCAAAACCAAGAAGAACCGGGGTCTGTCCCCATCGGGAAAGGGGGTCGGAGTCGATTTACCCGCAAGACGGATCGCGCTCGAGCACGACGCAGTCCGGATCAGCTCTGATGACCCGGGCCATTCCGGCTGACCCCCGGGCGTGTCATGCGACGAGGGCGATTTCCTGGCTCCGGCCGCCGGACTCGACGATCAACGCGCCGTGGTC
>JBOIFB010000448.1:0-1768 GCA_050741415.1 Burkholderiales bacterium
GGAAGATAGTAGAACGGCCGGCCTTCGCGCATCGCGGCGAGCGTCGCGCGAATCCCTTCCTGGCGCGACACCATGCGCTGGTCGCCGAAACGGCTGCGGCCCCGCATCAGCAATTCGCTGAACTCCTCGTCCTTCTGCCTGGCGTACATCGAGACCAGGTTCACTTCGCAGGTCATGCGCGTGCCGCCCGCGTCCATGCCGACGAAGTGCGGCGCGAACAGGATCACCGGCGCGCTGCCCAGCGCGCGCAGATGCTCCAGCCCTTCGACGCGGATCAGGCGCTCGACGCGCGCGCGCGGCGCCCACCACAGGATCGCGCGATCGACGAAGCTGCGGCAAAAAGCGCGGAAATGGGCTCTTGCCAGCCGCTCCCTGTCCGCAGGGTTCATCCCCGGAAAGCACTTCGCCAGATTCACCCTCGTCACACGGCGGCGCTCCGGGATGAGCCAGAACGCGATCACGCCGACGCCGTTGCCGATCGCGGCGAGCACGGCGAAAGGCAGGAAATGCGCGAGCCACAGCAACGCGAAGACGATCCTGCTCACGCCTCCGGTTTCCCCTCCTGTTGCGGCGCGCCCTTGGGCCGCTTGTAGCGGTTGTAGCCCCACAGGTACTGCTGCGGGCATTCGCGCACCAGCGCCTCGAGCGCGCGGTTGACGCATCGCGCGTCGGACTCGCCGGGCAGCGGCGCGGGCAGCGGCCGCAGGTGCACCACGTAGCCTCTCCCGCGCGGCAAGCGCTCGCCGAACGCGAGCAGGGTGACGCTGCCGGAACGGCGCGCGAGGCGGCCGGCGAGGGTCATGGTATAGGCGGGCCGGCCGAAGAACTCGACCCACTCGCCCTCGCCTTCGCTCGGCACCTGATCGGGCAGGACCCCCACCGCCTCCTTGCGCTTGAGCGCGCCGAGCAGCTCGCGCACCCCGGCGTAGTCCGGGGTCGCAAGGCGCAGGTTCGGCCCGGCACGCCCGGCCTCGATCAGCAATTGTACGAAGCGCTGCTTCGGCGGCCGGTAGAGCGCGGTGATCGGAAAGCGCTCGGCCGCGACCTTGGCGGTGATCTCGAAGCAGCCCTGGTGCGGGGTGAGAAAGACGATGCCCAGACCCTGCGCGCGCGCGGCCTCGAGCAGCGCCTCGCCGTCTATGCGTCTGACCCAGCGCAGCACCTGGGCGCGCGGGCGCAACCAGATCGCGGGTAGCTCGAGCACGCCTTTGCCTGCGGCCGCAATCGCGGCGCGGCGGGTCGCCGCGTCGCTGTAACCCGCCCGGATCAGGTTCTCGCGCAAATGCCGGCGGTAGGTCGGCGACAGCACGTAGATCGCCCAGCCGAGCAGCGTGCCCGCCGCATGAAGCAGCGGCAGCGGCAGCGCGGCGAGCAGTCGGATCAGCAGCATCGCCTCGCGCCGATCCCGCCGCTTCTATGGGAAGCAGGCATTCTTTGGTATCCTTGCGGCCTCTTCAAGACTCGCAATGCACATGAGCGAATTCCTCTTCACTTCGGAATCAGTTTCCGAGGGCCACCCGGACAAGGTCGCCGACCAGATCTCGGATGCGGTGCTCGACGCGATTCTAGCGAAAGACTCCCGCGGGCGCGTCGCGGCGGAAACCCTGGTCACGACCGGCCTAGTCGTAATGGCGGGCGAGATCACCACCTCGGCCTTCGACATCGACTTCCAGCAGGTCGCGCGCGACACGATCAAGAGCATCGGCTACGACAATACCGAATACGGCATCGACTACAAGGGCTGCGCGGTGATGGTGTGCTACGGCAG
>JBOIFB010000449.1:0-1766 GCA_050741415.1 Burkholderiales bacterium
GACCTGGTAGAGCCGCTCCGCTTGCGTGTAGTAGGGCTCGAGGTCTTCGTACCGGATCGGCCAGCCGGGGGTCGAGCCGTCGGCGGTGCGGTGGGCGGTGAAGTCCTGCTGGCGCAGGCGGAACATCGCCGCGCCGAACATCTTGGTCGCGCCGCCGACGAAGTAATGCACGCCCGGCTGGAACGGCTTGCCGTTCGTGTCGTACCACGCGTCCTTCGACACGTAACGGCTGTTCACGAACACTTCGGCCGGATCCCAGTTCTGCTTTTCGCGCGGCAGGTAGTCGCCGCGCTCGAGGATCAGAATGCGCTTGCCCGAGGGCGCGAGCTTGAGCGCCAGCGTGCCGCCGCCGGCCCCGCTGCCGATGATGATGAAATCGTAGCGCGCGTCGCTATTCACGAACCGCACGCCCGGCCGCCGGCTGCGAGCCATTCCTGATTCTGGCTGACATTGTTCGACATGAAGATGGAGCCGCTAGACTATCATTGAACGAATTGGAGGAATCTTTCCGTGGCGGCGCTTCCGAACTCGTGGCAGCCCTACCTGTGGTCGCTGCTGACGCTGCTCGGTGCAGTGCTGCTGGCGCTGCTCGTCCAGCGGCTGCTCTACTTCGCCGTCGCGCGCGTCGCCGCGCGCGCGCGCAGCCCGCTCGATGCGGCGCTGCTGCGCGGCAGCCGCGGCCCGGTGCGCATCGCGCTGCCGCTGCTCGCGGTGTTCCTCGTGCTGCCGGGCCTGACGTGGCCGCAGGGGCTCACTGACTATCTGCAGCAACTGGTCGTGCTCGGCTTGATCGGGGCCTCGGCCTGGCTCTGCCTGCGCTTGCTCGATGCGCTGGTGGAGACGGTCGCTGCGACCTACAGGGTGGATGTCAAGGACAACCTGCGGGCGCGTAAGGTCCAGACCCAGGTGCACCTGCTGCGGCGCATTGCGGCGGTCCTCATCGCGGTCGTCGCGGGCTCGCTGATGCTGATGACCTTTCCCTCCATCCGCCACGTCGGCATAACGCTGTTCGCCTCCGCGGGGCTCGCCGGACTGGTGGCCGGGATGGCGGCGCGCTCGACCCTGTCGAACCTGCTCGCGGGCGTCCAGATCGCGCTCACCGAGCCGATCCGGATCGACGATGTGGTGATCGTCGAGGGCGAATGGGGCTGGATCGAGGAGATCGGCACGACCTATGTCGTGGTGCGCATCTGGGATCTGCGCCGGCTGGTGGTGCCGCTGTCGTACTTCATCGAGCATCCTTTCCAGAACTGGACCCGCGTCACGGCCGATCTGCTCGGCACGGTATTCATCTATGCCGACTACACCGTGCCGGTGGACGAGGTGCGCGCGGAGCTGCATCGCATCCTGCAGGCCTGCGGCATGTGGGACGGCAAGGCCTGGGGTCTGCAGGTGACCGACGCGGGCGAGCATACGATCCAGCTGCGCGCGCTGATGAGCGCGCCCGATTCCGGGAGCGCGTGGGACTTGCGCTGCCACGTGCGCGAGAAGCTGATCGCTTTTCTGCAGGAGCGCTATCCGCGCAGTCTGCCGCAGCTGCGCGCGGAGCTGGGCGGCAGCGCACGCGCAGGCACGGGCGACGGCGTTATTCAGAGGTAATCCACAACTTTGTCCACAGATTTTGTGGGCTTGGCCGGCGATAATCGCCTCGTGCCTGCAATGGAACTGCGCTTGAGGGGCCTGCCGGAAAATGTCGGCCGCTACGCACTGTTGCGCGAGCTCGGCCGCGGCGGCACCGCGACCGTATTTCTCGCGCATGATCCCTT
>JBOIFB010000450.1:0-1745 GCA_050741415.1 Burkholderiales bacterium
ATCGGTGAGGCGGACGTGGTGCTGCTGCTGGGCAAGCTGCTCGATTTCACCGTCGGCTTCGGGCTGCCGCCGATCCTGGCGCAAAGCGCGAAACTGATCCAGGTCGATCCGAGCGGCGTGCAGGTCTGGCGCAACCGCGGGGTAGACGTCGGCATCGTCGGCGATGTCGGCCCGGTCGCGGAGCAGCTCGCCGCCGCTGCGCTGGCGCAACCGTGGCCGGAGCGGCCCTGGCTCGAGCGGCTGCGCGCCGCGCGCGCGGCCGAGCGCGCGCGCATCGAGGCCTTCGCCACTGCGGAGGCGCCGCTGCGCTCGATGTTCGTGCACAAGACGCTGGCTTCGATCCTGCGCCCCGACGATGTGCTGGTTTTCGATGGCGGCGACTACGCCTACTACGGCCGCGCCTACCTCCCGGCGCGGCAGCCGCGCTCGTGGTACTACCTGCCGAACCTGGGCCTGCTCGGCCAGGCCGTGCCGACGGCGATCGCGGCCAAGCTCGCGCGCCCCGGCAGCCGCGTATTCTGCATCACCGGCGACGGCTCGTTCGGATTCAACGGCATGGAGCTCGATACCGCGGTGCGTCACGGCCTGGATATCGTGGTGCTGCTCGGCAACGACGCGGCCTGGGGCATCGACAAGAACATCCAGCTCGGGCTGTACGGCAAGCCGGTCGTCACCGACCTGGCGCCGACGCGCTATGACCTGGTCGCCTGCGGCCTCGGCGCGCACGGTGAGCGGGTCGAGCGCCCCGAGCAGCTCGCCCCGGCGCTCGAGCGCGCGCTGGCGGCGGGGCGGCCCGCACTGCTCGACATCCGGGTCCAGAGCCAGATCAGCATGCGCGCGCAAGGCATCGTCGACAGCCGCCGGAAAGGCGGCGCGTTCTGAGGCCCGCCGCCGCGAGGCGCTGCTAGATGCCCAGATAGTACTGCTTGATCATGTCATTGTTCTGCAGCGCGAGCGCATTTTCGCCCTCGAACTCGATCTGTCCGTGGACGATGATGTAGCCGCGGTCGGCCATCCTGATCGCCTGGTTGAAATTCTGCTCGGCCATCAGAACCGTGAGGTGGCGCAGTTCCTTCAGCTCCTTGATCTTGCCGATCATCTGGTGCACCAGCAGCGGCGACAATCCGACCGAAGGCTCGTCCACCAGCAGCATGTGGGGCTCGGACATCAGCGCGCGCGCCACCGCCACCATCTGCTGCTCGCCGCCGCTCATGCTGCCCGCAGCCTGCGACCGCCGTTGCTTGAGGCGGGGGAAGACCTCGTAGACAAATTCGAGGTTGTCCGCCAGCTTGAGCCGCGCACCCCGGCGGTATGCGCCGAGGATCAGATTCTCCTCCACCGTCAGCGTGGGGAACAGGCGGCGCCCCTCGGGCACCAGGGCAATGCCGAGATCGACCACCTGTTGCGGGCTCATGCCCACGAGGTCGATGCGCTCGCCGTCGCGCTCGAGGTGGATCGTGCCGGCGGACGGCCGCACGATGCCCATGATGCACTTGATGAGCGTGCTTTTGCCGTTGCCGTTCGAGCCCAGCAGCACCACGCCCTCGCCCTGTTCGACCCGGATCGACAGCCCGTGCAGCACCCGCACCGCGCCGTAGCCGGCTTCGATCCCTTGCGCAATGAGCCTATTCGCCAAGGTAGGCCCGCTCGACCTGCGGGTTGCGCACGATCTGCTGCGGCGTGCCCTCGGCAATTTTCTGCCCCGCGTCGAGCACTACGATGCGTTCGGAGAAGCGCATTACGGC
>JBOIFB010000451.1:0-1745 GCA_050741415.1 Burkholderiales bacterium
TGTGTTTACAATGCCGAACGGAGGAAGCCCCGCCATGAAGAAGAAGCCCGAAGATCTGCGCAGCCACCGCTGGTACGGGGTCAAGGATCTGCGCTCGTTCGGGCACCGCTCGCGCACCGCGCAGATCGGCTACGACCGCAGCGACTATCAGGGCAAGCCGGTGATCGCGATCATCAATACCTGGTCCGACATCAACCACTGCCACACCCACTTCAAGCAGCGGGTGGAAGAAATCAAGCGCGGGGTATGGCAGGCAGGAGGCTTTCCGCTCGAGATGCCGGCCATGGCGCTGGCCGAGACGATGCAGAAGCCGACTACGATGATGTACCGCAACTTCCTCGCCATGGAGACCGAGGAGCTGCTGCGCTCCTACCCCGCCGACGGCGCAGTGCTGATGGGCGGCTGCGACAAGACCACGCCGGCGCTGATCATGGGCGCGACCAGCATGAATATCCCGGCGATCTACATGCCCGCCGGCCCGATGCTCAGGGGTCACTGGCGCGGCCAGACCCTCGGTTCGGGCTCGGACACCTGGAAATACTGGGACGAGCTGCGCGCCGGCCGCATCGGCGAACGAGACTGGCAGGAGATCGAGGACGGCATCGCCCGCTCCGCCGGCACCTGCATGACCATGGGGACCGCCGCGACGATGATGTCGCTCGCCGAAAGCCTCGGGCTTACGCTACCCGGGGCGGCCTCGATCCCGGCGGTCGACGCCAACCACTCGCGCATGGCAAGCCTGAGCGGCCGGCGCATCGTCGAGATGGTGTGGCAGGACCTCAAGCCGCGCGACATCCTGAGCGCCGATGCCTTCGACAACGCGATTACGACCCTGATGGCGCTCGGCGGCTCGACCAACGCGATCGTCCACCTTGTGGCGATGGCAGGGCGCGCCGGCCTCAAGCTGCCGCTTGAGCGCTTCAACGAGATCTCGGCCAGGACGCCTGTGCTCGCCAACATACGTCCGTCGGGCGCCGAGTACCTGATGGAAGATTTCTACTATGCCGGCGGGCTGCGCGCGATGCTGGCGGAGCTGAAGGACCTGCTGCGGCTCGATGCAAAGACCGTCAACGGCGCCACGCTGGGCGAGAATCTCGCCGGCGCAGCGATCCAGAACCCCGCGGTCATCCGCTCGCGCGCCAATCCGCTCAAGGCCGCCGGCGGCATCGTCGTGCTGCGCGGCAACCTGGCGCCCGACGGGGCGGTGATCAAGGCGAGCGCGGCGAGCCCGCAGCTGCTGCGGCACACCGGGCGCGCGGTGGTGTTCGAGGACTACAACGATATGGCCGCACGTATCGACCGCGACGACCTCGAGGTCGATGCCGACTCAGTCCTGGTGCTCAAGAACGGCGGCCCGCTCGGCGGGCCCGGGATGCCGGAATGGGGCATGCTGCCGGTGCCGAAGAAACTCCTCATGCGAGGCGTGAAAGACATGGTGCGCGTGTCGGACGCGCGCATGAGCGGCACCAGTTACGGCACCTGCGTGCTGCACGTGGCGCCCGAGTCCTTCGTCGGCGGACCGCTCGCCCTGGTCGAGAACGGCGACCCGATCGAGCTCGATGTCGAAGGCCGCACGCTCGAGCTGAAGGTCCCCGAGATCGAGCTGGAGCGGCGCCGCAAGGCGTGGAAGCGGCCGCCGCGCAAGTTCGAGCGCGGCTACGGCGCGGTGTTCTCGCAACACATCGGCCAGGCCGACCAGGGATGCGACTTCGACTTCCTCGAGGGGACGGCTCCGACCTCAGAGC
>JBOIFB010000452.1:0-1742 GCA_050741415.1 Burkholderiales bacterium
CTCCCACTCCTTGCAGTCCGGATCGAGCAGGTACTTGCCGCCGAACATGCGCGATGCGGTCGCATCGCTCACGCCGATGGTTTCGGCCACCTGCTTCTGCGTGACCCCGAGCAGCCCGGCCGCCAGCACCACCGCCTTGCTCAGCACCGCGCGGCGCGCCTCCTCGGGTACCGGCCGGGATGCCGCCTTCGCTCGGGTTGACATTGAATCCTCTGTGATCCGTCTTTGCTAAAGCAAGAATAGCATAGGAAACATTCTGCAGGAAGTCAGGAAAGTCGCCGAGCGGCCGGCGCTGTCCGAGCGCGAGGCGCGGTGATCGCTCTCGACGCTTCGGCGGCGCTGCGCGGTCAGATTCCGATGATCTCGTTGAGACCTTCCACGACCTGCGAGACGTCCTCGGGCGTGGCGCGGCCGAGCCTTGCGCCGATGCGCTCGGCCGCCAGGGTGCGAACCTGGCTGATCTTGACCCATGAACGCTTCGGCAGCTTCGTCGCCTGAAGCTCCAGAGTGAGCGGAAACCCGGCGCGCTGGGGTTGGCTGGTCAAGGCTACGGCAATGACGGTGCCCGAGCGCTCATTGAATACGTCGTGGCTGAGGATCAGAACCGGGCGCAGGCCCGCCTGCTCACGGCCGCGCACCGGGTTGAGGTCGGCCCAGCGGATCTCTCCCCTCAGTATTCGGGCCAAGCGTCGAGCTCCTTGCCCAAGCCTTCCTCGGCAAGCGCTTTCTCGAATACGGGATCGAGCTTGGCGCACTCCGAAGCCAGACGGCTACGCTCGATCCGCGCGAGCTTCTCCGCCACGGCTGACTGAATTGCCCGGCTGCGGTTGGGAAAGACCCTCTTTTCGACCAGGCGGTCAACGCGCTCGAGCGCCTCGCTGTCGATCGTGATGGCAACTTTGATGCTGCTCATGGCTTACCTCAAAGTATGACAATCTATCATACTTGCGGGTTCCCGGCCCGTGGGCTCAGTCGTAGCCGTAGTAGCGCTTGAACCACTGCGCGAAGCGCGCCAAGCCCTCCTCGAGCGGGGTCGACGGGGTGAAGCCGACCGCGCCGTCCAGGCGCCGGGTGTCGGCGAAGGTGCTGCGCACGTCGCCCGGCTGCATCGGCTCGAACTGCTTGATCGCCCGCTTGCCGAGCGCGCGCTCGAGCGCCGCGATGTAATCGAGCAGCCCGACCGGCTGGTGATTGCCGATGTTGTACACCCGCCAGGGCGCCCAGCTGGTCGCCGGATCGGGCTCGGCCTGGTCGAACGCCGGGTCGGGCGCGGCCGGGTCGTCGAGCACGCGCAGGCTGCCCTCGACCACGTCGTCGACGTAGGTGAAATCGCGCTGCATGTCGCCGTGATTGAAGATCTTGATCGGCTGGCCGTCCATGATCGCGCGCGCGAACAGCACCGGCGACATGTCGGGCCGACCCCAGGGCCCGTAGACGGTGAAAAAGCGCAGCCCCGTCGCGGGCAGGCCGAACAGGTGGCTGTAGACGTGCGCCATCAGCTCGTTCGACTTCTTGGTCGCGGCGTAGAGGCTGACCGGATGATCGGCGTTGTCGCTCTCGGACCACGGCAGGCGGGCGTTGCCCCCGTACACGCTCGAGCTCGAGGCGTAGACCAGGTGGCGCGGCGCATGCGCGCGCGCCGCCTCGAGCAGGTTCGCGAACCCGACCAGGTTGGCCTGCACGTACGAGCCGGGGTTTTCGAGCGAATAGCGCACTCCGGGCTGCGCGGCGAGGTGCAGCAC
>JBOIFB010000453.1:0-1730 GCA_050741415.1 Burkholderiales bacterium
TCCTTGTGCATCTGGTACAGGCGGTGCACGCCGGTGGTGGTTTCCTCGGTGACGCCTCTGAGGTCGGACGCGATCTGCGAGTACCAGCCGGACTTGCGCTTCTTGATCGCGTTGAACAGGGCGACTTCCTCGTCGCTGCCCGGCTTGGCGAGCACGGAGGGATCCTTCTCGGCGCGCTTGCCGAGGTGCACCAGGAGCGTCGCATCGCCGCCGTCGTCGAGGATCATGTTCGGGCCCTTGCCGCCGTCGAACTCGAAGATGCGGTGCGTGAACTCCCAGTACTCGTCGAGCGACTCTCCCTTGTAGGCGAACACCGGGGTGCCGCCGGCGGCGATCGCCGCCGCGGCGTGATCCTGGGTGGAGAAGATGTTGCACGAGGCCCAGCGCACCTCGGCCCCCAGCGCGCGCAGGGTCTCGATCAGGACCGCCGTCTGGATCGTCATGTGCAGCGAGCCGGCAACGCGCGCGCCCTTGAGCGGCTGCGCCCGGGCGTATTCCCTGCGGATCGCCATCAGCGCGGGCATCTCGGACTCGGCGATCGCGATCTCCTTGCGGCCCCAGTCCGCCAGTTTCAAGTCGGCGACCCTGTAGTCGGTGAATTTCGGGTTGGGTGCGTTCATGTCCGATCTCCAGAAAAGCAAAGCGCCCGCATCGTTTCCGATGCGAGCGCAGTTTGATTTAGCTGAGCCTGGCCCCCGTGGCGGGGATCGCAGCGCCCCTCAGCAGGGCGAATTATACCTAGGCGGCCTGTTTCAGGGCCAGCGCCTTATCGGTCGCTTCCCACGTGAACTCCGGCTCCTCGCGCCCGAAATGGCCGTAGGCGGCCGTCTTCCTGTAGATCGGGCGCAGCAGGTTGAGCGTCTGGATGATCGCCTTGGGGCGCAGGTCGAAGCTTGCCGCGACCAGCTTGGACAGCGCGTCGTCGGACATCTTGCCGGTGCCGTAGGTGGTGACCATGACCGACACGGGCTTGGCCACCCCGATCGCGTAGGCCACTTGCACCAGGCACTTGGAGGCCAGGCCCGCGGCGACCACGTTCTTGGCCACGTAGCGCGCGGCGTAGGCCGCCGAGCGATCGACCTTGGAGGGGTCCTTGCCCGAGAACGCCCCGCCGCCGTGCGGCGCCGAGCCGCCGTAGGTGTCGACAATGATCTTGCGCCCGGTGAGGCCGCAGTCCCCGTGCGGCCCGCCCACCACGAAGCGTCCGGTCGGGTTGACCAGGTACTTCACTTCGCCCTTGACCAGCTCCTTGGGCAGCACCGGTTTGATGATCTCTTCGATCACGCCCTCGGAGAGCTGTTCGTGGGTCACGTCGGGCGAATGCTGAGTCGACAGCACGACGGTGTCGATCGCCTGCGGCTTGCCGTTGGCGTAGCGGATGGTCACCTGCGACTTCGCGTCCGGGCGCAGCCACGGCAGGCGCCCGTCGCGGCGCAGCTCGGCCTGGCGCTCGACCAGCCGGTGCGACAGGTGAATCGCCAGCGGCATGAGCTGCGGCGTTTCGTCGCAGGCGTAGCCGAACATCAGCCCCTGGTCGCCCGCGCCCTGGTCAAGGTCGATTCCCTTGCCTTCGTCCACGCCCTGCGCGATGTCGGCCGACTGCCTGCCGTAGCACACCATCACCGCGCAGCCCTTGTAGTCGATGCCGTATTCGGTATTGTCGTAGCCGATGCTCTTGATCGTGTCGCGCGCGACCTGCTGGAAGTCGATGTCGAAGGCCGAGGTGGTGA
>JBOIFB010000454.1:0-1726 GCA_050741415.1 Burkholderiales bacterium
TCATCGTGTGCGACGAGCCGACCAGCGCGCTCGACGTCTCGGTGCAGGCGCAGATCCTCAATCTGCTGAAGTCGCTCCAGGACCGGCTGGGACTGGCCTATCTTTTCATCACCCACAACCTGTCGGTGGTTGAATACCTGGCGCACGAGGTGGCGGTGATGTACCGCGGCCGCATCGTCGAGCGCGGCACGGTCGACGAAGTGCTGAACGACCCCAAGGACCCCTACACGCGTACGCTGCTGGCGGCCGTGCCGCGCATCGAGGCCGAGCATGATTGAGCGGCGCCGGGAAGGGGCGGTGGAAATCCTTGGGCTCGACCCCCTCGCGGCGATCGCTTACCGCGCAAACTACCACAAGAAAGAACTTTAGATAAGTTCTATAGTTATCTGTTATATATTACTTTTCCTTAAGTCAATCTTCACCTTCGACGAACCACGATGCGCTGCCCGGGGTGGAGCGTGCCGAGGTGGCCGTTCAAGCGCCGAAGGGAGTCCACCGTGATGCCGTAGCGACGCGCGATGCCCCATAAGGTATCGCCCGCCCTGACCCGGTAGAGATGGCCGGCGGGAGGCGCCGGAATAGGCGGCGCGTACATGATCGGCGGCGGCGTGCCGGCGAGCTTGGCGCCGTCGATCGGCACGACCAGAAGGTCGGGCGCGCGCAGCGAACGCGAGCGGATGCCGTTGACCTTCTTCAATTCCGCGAGCGAAAGGTGGAACTTGCGCGCGATGTGGTCCAGCCGCTCGCCGCCGTGCGGGCGGTAGGTCTTCCAGGACACGCGCGCCTTGTCGTCGTATTTCTCCAGATTGGCGCGGAACACATCGACCTTGTCGGCCGGCAGCACGATGCGCGAGTCGAGCGAGGTCGGGATCAGCGGACGATTGAACCCGGGATTGAGCGCGATGAAGTCGTCCACCGGCATCTCGGCCAGCTTGGCCGCCAGGCGCACGTCGATCGCGCCGGTGCCGTCGACGCTGACGAAATAGGGCTGGTTCGGGATCGGATCGAGCACGATGCCGAAGGGTTTTGGATCGGAAATGATGTTCTTCAGCGCCTGAAGCTTGGGCACGTAATCGCGCGTCTCGGGCGGCATCCTCAGGCTCGAGTAGTCGGTCGGGAGCCCGGCCTTGCGGTTCTTCTCGATCGCGCGCGCGACCGCGTTCTCGCCCCAGTTGTAGGACGCCAGCGCGAGCTGCCAGTCGCCGTGCATGTCGTACAGGTCCTGCAGGTAGTCGAGCGCGGCGGAAGTGGAGGCCACGATGTCGCGCCGCTCGTCGTACCACCAGCCCTGCTTCAGGCTGTAGCGCTTGCCGGTGGGGGGGATGAACTGCCAGATGCCCGAAGCGTGCGAGCGCGAGTACGCCATCGGGTTGTACGCGCTCTCCACCATCGGCAGCAGCGCGAGCTCGGTCGGCATGCCGCGCTTCTCGAGCTCGTCGACGATGTGGTACAGGTAGCGCCGGCTGCGCTCGAACATGCGCTGCAGGTACTCCGGCCGCGCGACGTAGTACGCCATCATCGCGCGCACGCGGTCGTTGTCCAGGTCGGGCATGCCGAAGCCGCGGCGGATGCGCTGCCACAGGTCGTCCGGCCGCACGGTCAGGTCGACCAGCGCCACCCTGCGCAGCGGCTCCTGCACTACCTGCTTCTCGCCGGCGAACGGCGGCAGGCGCGTCGCATCGAGCGGCTTGCTGGGCGGGCGCGGCGCGGGTGCGCTGGCGTGCAC
>JBOIFB010000455.1:0-1719 GCA_050741415.1 Burkholderiales bacterium
GCACTGCAGGGGCTCGCCGAGCAGGCGCTGCTCTAATGCGCCGAGCACGGCGTGCTGCAGGACGTCGCGCTCGCGCACAGCGAGGCGCAGGCACGCGCGCTGTGGAAGATCCGCGACGCGATCCCGGAGGCCCAGTTTCGCAACGTCAAGCATGACGTATCGGTTCCGGTGTCGCGCGTACCGGAGCTGATCGAGCGCGCATCTGCCGCGCTGGAGGGCGAATTTCCGGGCGTGCGGATCTACGCCTTTGGACATATCGGCGACGGCAACGTCCACTTCAACGTCGGCATGAGCGATGCGGCGGTCACCGAGGAACTCATCGGCCGCCAGGGCGCCGTCAACCGCATCGTCTACGGAGTGGTCGACGCGCTTGGCGGCTCGATCTCGGCCGAGCACGGCCTCGGGCAGCTCAAGCGCGAGGAAATCCGTCGCCACAAGGATCCGCTCGAGCTCGAGCTCATGCGTACGCTCAAGGACGCGCTCGACCCCCTGGGGCTGATGAACCCCGGCAAGCTGCTTTGACCTCTGTTCAGTGCTACGGCAGGGCAGAGGCCGATCGCAGTGACGGACGCCTTGGCATCAAACCAGTGATGGCCTCGCGCACGGCCGGGGACGACCAGTCGAGGGCGCCGACGTAGCGGTAGCGGATCGTTCCGTCCGGCCCGACGATGAAGGTGCTCGGCAGCGCGCGGGCGCCCCAGGCGCGGGCGGTCGTGCCGTCTCGATCCAGGAGCAGCACCGAGCTCAGTTGCACGGCATCGGCGAAGCGCCGCGCTGCCCGCGCGCCTTCGCCGACGTTGACCGCCAGCACCACGAAAGGGTCTCCTTGCAGCGAGCGGCGCAGTCTCTCTATGGAAGGCATTTCCTCGCGGCACGGCTCGCACCAGCTGGCCCAGAAATTGAGCAGCACTACCTTGCCTCGGTAGGCCTCGAGGCGATAGATGCGGCCATCTACGCCGGGCAGCTCGAGCGCAGGCGCCGCGGCGCCGGGCAACGGCAGCAGCTCCTGCGCCGAGACTCCAAGCGCCGCGAACAGGAACAGCGCTGCCGGCAGCCATATCTTTCGCATCGTTCGGGGTGTGTGCAGTAACGCGATGTCGGCTACGATAACAAAATGAAAGACGAAGTCGGGTAGAAATGACTGTCGCGGAACTGCTGCCGCTGCTTCCGCCGGGCGACTTGTGGATCTTCGGTTACGGTTCGCTGATGTGGTCTCCTGGCTTTCAGTACCGCGCCGAGGCGCCCGGCTTCGTGTTCGGTTACCACCGCTCGCTTTGCATCTACTCGCACCGGCACCGCGGCACGCCCGGGCGGCCCGGGCTGGTGATGGGGCTGCGCCGCGGCGGATCGTGCTGGGGAATGGCGTTTCGCATCTCGGCTTCGAGCGCGCCTGCGGTGCTGGCGAAGCTCTGGCAGCGCGAAATGCGAAACCGCGTCTACCAGCCGCGGCTGATACGGGTGCGCCTCGGCAGGAAGCGCGCGGTGCGCGCCGTGGCGTTCGTCGCGGATCCAGGCCACCGCCAGTACGCCAGCGATCTGAGCCTCGAGCAGACTGCACGCCTGGTTGCCCAGGGATTCGGGCAGCGGGGGCACAATCTCGAGTATCTGAATCGAACGATCGCCCATATGCACGCGATCGGCGTGCGAGACCCCCACCTGGAGCGGGTGCTGACGGCCGCGCGCGCTGCGCCCCGGCATCCCCTAGCGGCGCGTCTCGAG
>JBOIFB010000456.1:0-1708 GCA_050741415.1 Burkholderiales bacterium
GGCGCCGCGCTGTTTGCCGCCGGCGCCGCACCCGCCGCCACGCACGGCGGGTGGCTGCCGACGCTGGGCGCGCTCGCCCTCGGCGGACTGCTCGGGTCGCTGTTCGGCGGCAGTGGATTCGGCGCCGCCTTCATCCTCACGCTGCTTGCGGTGGTTTCGGTGCTGGCGCTGCGCCAGTTCGGCAAGACGCGGCGCGAGCCGGCTGCTTCGCTGCAGCTCGCCGGTCCGGGCGCCAAGACGATCGCTGCGCCGAAGGGTCCTGCGGGCTTCGACGCGGCGGGGTTACTGCGCTGCGCGAAGCTGAACTACGTGAAACTACAGGCCGCACGCGAGCTCGGCCGGCTGGAGCCGGTGCGCGAGTTCACGACGGCCGAGATGTACCACAGGCTCGAGGTGGACGGCAGCGCGCGTCCGTCCGATGTCGTCGAATTGAATGCCGACTTGCTGGAGGTCGGCGCCGAGGCGGGCCGGCAACAGGCCAGCGTGCGCTTTTCCGGCATGGCGCGCGCGGCACCCGGCGCCGTGCCGGTCGGATTCGTGGAGGTTTGGAGCCTCGCCAAGCCGGCCGACGGCGCTTCCGGCTGGCTGCTTGCCGGCATCCCGCAGATGCGCTGAGAACGGTGAGAGGCGCACGAAGGCTACCGCGAGGTGGCCTTCGTATTTCTTGAATTCCCAATGCTGCTCGATCACCCCTTCGCGTCCGCGCTTAACAATCTGCTCGATGCCGAGCCGTGGGCGCGCGAGCGCCTCGCGCCGTTCGGCGGCGAAACCGTGGCGCTCGCCGCGCCGCCGCTGCCCGAGCTGCGGCTGTCCATTCTCGCCGACGGGCGCGTCGCGCCTGTGGCGGCGGACGCGGCCCAGCCGTCGCTCACCCTGGCGCTCGGGGCCGACACGCTCGCGGCTCTGGCGCGCGGCGAAGAGCACCTGATGCGCGCCGTCGAAGTGAGGGGGAACGCGCGCCTGGCGAGCGAAGTGATGCTGCTCGTGCGCCATCTGCGCTGGGACCCGGAGGAAGACCTGTCGCGGCTGGTCGGCGACGTGGCGGCGCGGCGCATGGTGGCTCTCGCCAGAGGCTTCGCCGGCTGGCAGGCCGACGCCGTGCAGCGACTTGCACGGAGCGTGGTCGACTACGCCGTGGAGGAAAAGCGCATCGTGGTGCCCCGCGCCGAGCTCGAACCGCTTGCCGCCGGCATCGCGCGCCTGCGCGACGCCATCGAGCGCCTGGAAAAGCGCATCGAGCGCATTGCCTGAACCCGCCTGTGTCCCGCTTGCTCCGCCTGCTGCGCATTGTCTCGATCGCCCTGCGCTTCGGGTTGCACGAGTTCGTGCCGCGCTTCGAGCACAACCGGCTGGTGGCCCTGTTCGCGCGCTCCGATGCCGGCCCGCGCGCGGTGCGCCTGCGGCGCGCGCTGGAGACGCTCGGACCGATTTTCGTCAAGTTCGGCCAGGTGCTGTCGACTCGCCGCGATTTGCTGCCGACGGACATTGCAGACGAACTGGCAAAGCTGCAGGACCGGGTGCCGCCTTTCCCGTCCGAACAGGCGCTGACCGAGATCGAGCGCTCGCTGGGCAAGAGCATAGACGTGGTGTTTGCCGAATTCGGACGCGATCCGGTCGCGAGCGCCTCGA
Source organism: Burkholderiales bacterium (assembly GCA_050741415.1). Taxonomy (GTDB): domain Bacteria; phylum Pseudomonadota; class Gammaproteobacteria; order Burkholderiales; family SG8-39; genus DAHVFK01. The sequence goes on from JBOIFB010000456.1 coordinate 1,630, forward strand.
TCGCGCAGGTGCACCTGGCGATGTTGCACGATGGGCGGGAAGTCGCGATCAAGGTGCTGCGGCCCGGCGTCGAAGCGGC
>JBOIFB010000457.1:0-1707 GCA_050741415.1 Burkholderiales bacterium
ATGTAGCACAGCGCCATCAGCGACTGCGGCAGGATCCCGAGCGCGAGCAGCGCCAGCCCGTTGAGCGACAGCAGTGCGCGCATCTCGCGCGGGCCCTCGATCGGGGCCGTCTCCTTGGGCTCGTCGAAGTACATCAGCTTGACGATGCGCAGGTAGTAGTACGCGCCCACCAGGGCCAGCATCACCGCGACGACCGCGAGCCACACCTGTCCCGCCGTGACGACCGCCAGCAGAACGACCAGCTTGGCGTAGAAACCCGCGGTGGGCGGAATCCCGGCGAGCGAGAACATCAGCACCAGCATGATGAAGGCGTACCAGGGGTTGCGCCGGTTGAGGCCTTTCATGTCCTCGAGCGTTTCGCACTCGAACCCGGCGCGCGACAGGTAGAGCAGCATGCCGAACGCGCCGAGCGACATCAGCACGTAGACGATGGTGTAGTACATCGCCGCGGCGTAGGCGTCGCCCGCGTTGAGCCAGTTGCCGCCCACCACGCCCGCGAGCAGCCCGAGCAGCATGTAGCCCATGTGCGCGATGGCCGAGTAGGCCAGCATGCGCTTGATATTGGTCTGCGCGATCGCGGCGATGTTGCCGATCGCCATCGACAGCACCGACAGCACCACCAGCATCTGCTGCCAGTCGTGGGCGAGATCGAGCAGGCCGTTCACCAGCAGCCGCATCGCCATGGCGAACCCGGCCAGCTCGGGCGCCGAGCCGATCAGCAGCGTGACCGCAATCGGCGCGCCCTGGTAGACGTCCGGCACCCACATGTGGAACGGCGCCACCCCGAGCTTGAACGCGATCCCGGAGACGATGAATACCAGGCCGAAGACCAGCAAATGACGGTCGGCGGTCCGGCCCGAGAGCCCGGCGACCTGCTTCGCCACCTCGGTCAGGGTAAGCGTGCCGGTCGCGCCGTAGATCATCGACATGCCGTACAGCAGCAGCCCGGAGGCGAGCACGCCGAGCACGAAATACTTGATCACCGCCTCGGTCGCGAGCGCCGAGTCGCGGTCGAGGGCCACCATCGCGAACAGGCACAGCGACAGCAGCTCGAGCCCGAGGTAGATGGTGAGGAAGCTGTTCGCGCTCATCATCACCATCATGCCGAGCAGCGAGAACAGAAGCAGGGTAAGGAACTCTCCGCGCAGCAGCCCGCGGTCGTACAGGTACTGGCGCGAGTAGACCAGGACGGCGGCGACCGCCAGGTAGGCGATCAGCTTGAGCACGTGCGCCATCAGGTCGGCCACGTACAGCCCGTTGAAGGCGTAGGCAACGCGGCCGCCGGTGCCCCAGATCACGAACACGGTCGCGGCGGCGCAGGCGAGCAGCACCAGCAGGGCGATGACGAAGCTCGCCTCGCGCCGCGGGTCCTTGACGAACAGGTCGGCGATCGTCAGCGCGCAGGCGCCGGCCAGCAGCACCAGCTCCGGCAGCGCGAGAAGAAAGTCGTTCAGCGTGGCGGGCGCGCTCATGTCAGATCTTCGACAGCGCGACGTGGCGCAGCAGCTCGTTGACCGACGCGCGCATCACGTCGGTGAAGGGCAGCGGATAGATGCCCATGAACAGCACCGCCGCCGCCAGCAGCGCGAGCGCGAGCGCCTCGCGCCCGTTCAGGTCGCTCATCTTCGCGACGTTGGCGTTCGCGACCGCGCCGAAGATGACGCGCTTGTAGAGCCAGAGCGTGTATCCCGCGGCCCAGATCAGGGT
>JBOIFB010000458.1:0-1702 GCA_050741415.1 Burkholderiales bacterium
CCTGGTTGCCCAGGGATTCGGGCAGCGGGGGCACAATCTCGAGTATCTGAATCGAACGATCGCCCATATGCACGCGATCGGCGTGCGAGACCCCCACCTGGAGCGGGTGCTGACGGCCGCGCGCGCGCTGCGCCCCGGCATCCCCTAGCGGCGCGTCTCGAGCGCGCGCGCCATGCGGCGCAGTGCCTCGGCGAGGCGCGCGCGCTGGGTGCCGAAATTCAGTCGTACGAATTGCTCCGCGCCGAATTGCGCTCCCGGCGACAAGGCAACGCCGTGCTCGAGAAAAAGCGCATGAGGATCCTGCGCACCCAGTTCGCCGGCATCGATCCAGGCCAGGTAGGTCGCCTCCACGTGCGCCATCGTCAGGCCGGACATTCCCGCGACGGCCGTCTCGACCAAGTTGCGATTAGCGCGTAGGTACTCCAACTGAGCGTCCAGCCATTGGCCACCTTCGCGGTAAGCGGCAAGCGCGCCGAGGTAGCCGAACACCGACGCGTCGTGCACTGTCGCATGCAAGTCCGACGAGAATTCGCGCCGCATGGCGGCATCTTCGACGATCGCGATCGCACACCCCGCGCCCGGGAAATTGAACGACTTGTTCGGGGACAGCAACGTTACGGTACGGCGCGAGACCTCGGGTGACAGGCTCGCGATCGGTACATGCCGTCTCCCGGGTTCGAGCAGGATATCGGCGTGGATCTCGTCGGAACAGATGCGCAGATCATGCCTCTCGGCGAGCGATGCGAGCCGCTCCAGCTCGCTGCGGGTGAAGATCGTACCGCCCGGGTTCTGCGGGTTGCACAGGAAGAGCAGCTTCGTATTGCGCCGTACGGTCTGCGCAAGACGATCCTCGTCGAACACCCACCGCCCCGACGAAAGCACGAGCGGAACGTCGCTGTGCTCGCGCGGTGCAAGCTGCACCGCGCGCTTGAAATGGTGATAAATCGGCGTGGGTACCAGTACGTGGCCGTCCGACGGCACCAGGTGGCGCGCCGCGAGATGCAGGCCGGGAACCACCCCGGGCAGAAACACGATCCAGCCGGGCTCGATCCGCCAGCGGTATAGGCTCGCCATGCGCTCCACGATGGCCAAGCGCAGGGCCTGGGGCACCTCGGTGTAGCCGAAAACCCCGTGCGCCACGCGCTCCGAGAAGGCCCTGAGGACCGCCGGCGGGGCCCGGAAGTCGGTGTCGGCCACCCATAGCGGAATCACGTCCCGGTGCGCATAGCGCTCCCAGCGCGCGCTCCAAGTGCCGGAGCGGTCGATCGGATCGTCGAAGTCCATGACGTGCTTTTAGCACAGTCCGGTCGCTGAAAACAAAAACGCCGGGCACGGGGCCCGGCGTCCAATCTTGTTGTTGCCTACTGCGACTTCGTTCCGTCGCCGGGCTGCATATCGCCCCTTTTTGAGGTCGCCTCCTTCGGACTTCTCCTCCCCTTCATTCTTGCCTGCCTCGTCGGCAGCTTCTTCGGTCAACGGACAGTTAGTCGAGGCGCGCCACAATACCATCTAGATCGCCGCTCGGCGCAGGATAGCGGCGCAGCACCTCGGGATCGTGGCCCGGTATTATATGCGCCTCCGATTCGGCCAGTTCCCCTAAGCGGCGGTAGCCCTGCACCATGTCGGCGACCGAGTACACGATGGGAAACGGCCGCACCTGCTCCATGTTGGCGTAGAAGTGGCTGGCGTCCGACGCAAGCAC
>JBOIFB010000459.1:0-1686 GCA_050741415.1 Burkholderiales bacterium
TTGAGGTACACAAAGCACATGTAGTTTTGGACTACCACTTGTGCGCGAACTACCGCCGGGTGTGGGGACGAACCACCAGCGATCTCGCTCCAAGCCTGAAACGCCGTAAGCTCATCGAACCTGGCTTGAATTGGGACAAGTGACGCACTGCGAATTTCCTCTTTGACCTCTGGCGTGAGAAAGCGCACATCTGCCGCGCAGAGCGTTGCAACTTTCGTTGCCTCATCGCTCGTGAGGCCGACGAACTCCACAAGCTCGTCTTTGAACAGTTTCAGTTGTGCGTCGAGATTTCGCATTTGAGGGCTAACTATCGAATGATAGGTACGCTGGCGATGCTAGGACCATCTATTTGTAGATGCAACCATATGTAAGGGTATAGAGACATCTGCCGACATAAATATGGTGGGGTATATATGGCGGCAGATGGGACGGATGGATAAGTCAATCGGTCAGGTGGCTACGACGCGCGCGGCGAGGCCGAGGCGGCGGGCGTCGGCCCAGTGGAGCTCCCACACTTTTTGCGCGGGGCGCCAGATTGCCCCGAGACGCTTGGCGCGCTCGCGCAGGTCGGCTTCGTTCCAGGCGATGTGTACAGCGACGATTTCGTCGTCGCGCCGCCTCGGCTTGCGCTGGCGCGGGGTCCAGGGCACGGACTCGACGATCAGCTCGACGGTCTTCAGGCGGCGGCCGATCTCGGCGTCGTAGAGGTAGCGCACGCGCAGCAAGCGCGCGCCGAAACGCTCGACGAGCTTGCGCGTGCCGTGCTGGCCGGGGCGCAGAGTGAGGCGGGTCTCCATGCAGGCATAACGAGCGTCGCGCACGGGGGTTTACCTCACGTTCGTTCATAATCGCACCTGCAACAATATCCGGGAATCCTTTTTGCTCCACGCAGACAGCGCCCGCAACCGGCTGGTCGGGATCGGTTTCGTTTCGCTCACTTACGTCTTTTTCACGCTGCTCGACGGCAACGCGAAGTGGCTGATCCGCACGCTGCCGGTGATCGAGGTGGTGTGGGTCCGCTTCTTGTCGCACGCGGTTCTATCGGCCGCGCTGCTGCTGCCGATGCACGGCCTGGCGCTCGTGCGCAGCAAACGTCTGCGTTTGCAGGCGGTGCGCGGGCTGCTGATGGTTTCGATGACGGCGCTCAACTTCACCGCGCTGCAGTACCTGCAGCTCACGGTGACTGCGTCGATCTTCTTCTCGGTGCCGATCATCATCGCGCTGCTGAGCGTGCCGCTGCTGGGCGAGCGCATGGACGCGCGGCGCTGGGCGGCGATCGTGATCGGCTTCTGCGGCGTGCTGGTGATCGTGCGCCCGTTCGGCTCAGGCTTTCATCCGGCGATGATCCTGTCGGTGATCAACGCCTTCATCTACGCCGTGTTCAACATGATGACCCGGCGCCTTGCGGCCTACGATCCGCCCGAGACGACCCAGTTCCTGTCGGCGCTGGTGCCTGCGATCGGGCTGGCGCCGTTCGCGCTCGCGCTGTGGCAGGCGCCGCCCGATGCGCTGCACTGGACGATCATGCTGCTGCTGGGCGTGTTCGGCGGCGTGGGGCACTACTTCCTCGCCCTCGCCCACCGCTACGCCACGGCTTCGACCCTGGCGCCGTTCATGTACCCGGAGGTGCTGTACATGGCGATCTTCGGCTACGTCGTGTTCGGCGACGTGCCGCGCTGGCCGGTC
>JBOIFB010000460.1:0-1672 GCA_050741415.1 Burkholderiales bacterium
ATACTCGCCTATTGGCGTGCCCTTGTTGTCCTCTATAAACTTCAAATGGTCGGCGACGTGTTTCCGCAAGATTGGGGCGTCCTCCTTAAGGCGCCTGTCCCGCTCGTCGCGCTCTCTATGGCTCTTCACTATCTCTTGTTTCCATTCCTCTATCGAATTGGCAACTCCCGGGACGAGCAGAACCCAGCCAACCTGGCTGGGGTGCCGTCCGGAATGTGGTTGGAATTCGGTGTGGCGCGATCTCCGGTAACATGAAGGTACCGTTTCAGGCGGCGAGGTCAATCGGCTGATCGATGGGCTTTGTGGCGAGCGTCTGCCAACCATCAACCTTGCGCATGGTGATCTGACCGGAAGCGAGCAGCGCCCAGAACAACATCGCTGCGGTATCGGCCGATGGCAGCACAGTCTGCGTCTTGATCCGTCGCTTGAATTCCTCGTGCAAACGCTCGATCGCATTGGTCGTGCGCAGGCTGCGCCATTGGCTCGGCGGCAGGCGCACGAAGGTGAACAAGCGGTCTCCGGCCTCCTCCAGGCTGTCGGCAACGGCGCGATGCTTCAGCCGCCATTTGCGGATGAAGGCCTTGCGGCGGATCGCTATCTCCTCCGGTGTCGTCGCATAGATCATGTCGTTGTAATCCGCGGTGATCTCGTCATGCAGGCGCTCCGGGGCATGCGCGAGCAGGTTTCTGTGCTTGTGAACCGTGCAGCGCTGCACCGGAACTCCGTCCCAGACGGCGGCGATGGCGTTGTCGAGCCCCGGCGCGCCATCGACGATGAGGAACTCGGGCCGCCGCAGCCCGCGCCTGACAAGATCGTCGAGCACCGTGCGCCATGCTTCGGCGCTCTCGCCGCCCATGCTCTTGATTGCGAGCAATACCTTCTGACCGTCCGCGCGCACGCCGAGGACAACGAGCAGCGAGATCGAGGTCGCCCTGCGGTCGAGCCGCACGCGAACGACGGTGCCGTCGAGGATCAGGCGCACGATCGGCTCCCCGGCCAGCGAACGGGTGTTCCAGGCATCCCAGTCGCTCTTCACCTTGCGCCAGGTCCGGCTCACCGTGTCCTTGCCGACCGTTCCGCCGAACAAGGCCGCCAGCGCGCGACGCACCCGCCGCGTGTTGGTACCGGCGAGATACGTGCTCGCGATCAGCGCGTCTGCGGCAAGCGTGCGTCGCTGGTAGGCCCGCAGCGCCTGGCTCTTCCATTCCGTCGTCTTGCCCTCGGACGTGGTCAGCCGGGCGCGTGGCACCGCAATCTCGATCGGCCCGAACGTGCCTGTCAGCGACCGCGTGCGGCTGCCGTGGCGGTGACCCGCAACGTCGGCTCTTCCTTCATTGCCGGCCATCTGGCTTCGCCCGTAACGCGGCCGTGCCAGCGCAGCATCGAGTTCGCCGCGAAGCAGCTCTTCGATAAACTGACGCGATCGAGCCCGCACCTCGGTCTCGATCGGGTCGAACCAATTGTCGAAAAGATCAACAGCCATCTCGGCCGCTGGCTGCAAAGAATCAGGCTTCGTGGTAATGTTCGTCATGGCGTGGTCTCCAGTCCGACGCTTCAACGCCGGATGATTCGAGGTTGAACACCCCGGAGACTACGCCACCCTCAATTCCTACCAACTCCGCGACGGCACCGCGCGTGGTTTGCTTCAAGACAATGGGATTGTGGTTGGCAC
>JBOIFB010000461.1:0-1658 GCA_050741415.1 Burkholderiales bacterium
GCCTCGGGGTGCTTGTGCCCGACCTGGCGCGAGTGCTCGGCGAGACCTCGCAGGTGGCAGACCTCGATGCAGCGGATGCGCGCCGACGGCTGCACCGCGCCGCCATCCGGCTGCTGTCCGCTACCGCGTCCTATCGGCCTGTGGTGCTGGCGATCGACGATCTGCAGTGGGCTGATCGCGACACGCTGCTGCTGCTATCCGAACTGTTGACGGTGTCGCTCCGCAACGTGTTGGTCCTCGGCGCGCATCGCGCGGGTGGATTCGACCCGGCTGCAGCGGGTCTCACCTCTGCAAGCTTTCGCAGCATCGAGCTCGGCCCGCTATCCCGCGAGGACGTCGAGGAGCTACTCGCCGGGGTGTCCGGCCGGGCTGTGGAGCTGGGCGATGTGGCCGCCGAATTCCACCATCGGACCCGGGGCAATCCGCTGCAGGTTCGTCAGCTGCTCTACCGCGCACAACGCGAAGGCGCGCTGATCCCGGTCGGCGCGGGTGGGCGCCCCGGTTGGGACCTACGCGTCCTGGCGTCGATCGAGGTCAGCGCTACGGCCGCCGAGTTCCTCGGCCGTTACCTGGGCCAGCTGCGCCCGAACGATCGGGCGGTGCTGGGTTCGCTGTCGTGCTTCGGTGGCGAGTTCGACCTGGCCGACGCCACGGCAGCGGCCGCGCAGCCGCCCGACGTGGTGGCCCAAGCGCTCTGGGCATGCCTAGAGCTTCGCCTGCTTGAGGCGGTCGACAGCGGTGGCAGGCGAATCGCCAACGCGATCAGCCGCGACGCCCGATACCGCTTCAGCCACGACCGGGTGGCCGAGGCGGCGCGGGACGGTCTGTCCGACGACGCCAAACGCGAGACACACCTGCGGATCGGTCGGTGGCTGGTCGAGCAGGGTGACGACCGGTTGTTCGAGGCTGCACGCCACGTCGGCATCGGCGGGCGTGGGCTCGCCGACAACGCCGAGCGCGTTCGATTCGTCGAGCTGCTGCGGCGTGCGGCACGAAAGGCGAGGGCGCAGGCCTCGTTCCCGTTGGCGCTCGAGTACTGCCGGAACGCCCTGTATTTGCTCGGTGGGCAACGTTGGGCCACTCACTTCCCACTGACCCGGGAGCTGCACCTCGACGCCGCAGATGCCGCATTGCTGGTCGGGGATGTGGGGGCACTCCATGAGCTACTCGACGAGGTCGAGGAGATCCTGCGCGAGCCCGTGGACCGCGCCCGACTCGCTTACCTCCGCCTCAAGGGGCGGGTCGCCCAGAACCGTCTCCAGGAGGCGCTCGAGATTGGGCTGCAGGCGCTCGACGAGCTCGGCGAACCGATGCCGGCTGATGCGGGCAAGCCACGGATGGGCAACGCGCTGGTCCGGATGAGGCTGACGATGCGCCGCTGGAGCACCGAGCGGCTCCTGCGGCTGCCGCTCTGCGATGACCGGCGCGTTATCGAGATCCAGCGGATCCTCGCTGAGCTGCGCAGCATGTCGTACATCGTCCGGCCCAACCTCTTCCCCCTGCTGGTGCGAAAGCAACTCGATCTCACTCTGGCCCACGGCCATACACCGTCCTCGCCGCTGGTGCTCGCCAGTTATGGGCTTCTGCTCGTGATGCTGGGCGATCACGGACGCAGCCAGCGCTTCGGCGAGGTCGGCATGCTGCTTGCGGAGCGCCCG
>JBOIFB010000462.1:0-1657 GCA_050741415.1 Burkholderiales bacterium
GCCACCCTGCGTGGCCTCGAAGGCCTCGAGCCTGCGCCGCAGCCCGGCCGCCTCTGCCGCCGGCATTGCCGGAACCGGACAGACGTAGCCGTCGCGGCGGTACTGGGCGATCTGCTGGAGATTGAGGGACATGCGCACCTCCGAGAGAATTATGCGGCCTCGAGCTTCGCGACCGCAACCGCGAGCCACTTGACCCCCTGGCCGCCGAAATTCACCTGCACCCGCGCGTCGTTGCCCTGACCTTCGGCGTCGACGATGACGCCGGAGCCGAACTTCGGGTGCTGCACGTTCTGCCCGACGCGAAAGCCGCCCGCCGCGGAGGGGGCGGCGAACCCTGGTGCCTTCCTGCGCGGCGCGGCCCAGGCTTGCGACACCGAAGCCAGCGCCTGGCGCGCGCGCTGCGCGGCAAAGCGTGGCGTGAGCCACTTCACCAGGCCCTCGGGAATCTCGTCGAGGAAGCGCGAGGGCAGGTTGTAGCGCGTCTGCCCATGCAGCATGCGCGTCTGCGCGAACGACAGGTAGAGGCGCTTCCTCGCGCGCGTGATCGCAACGTAGGCCAGGCGCCGCTCCTCCTCCAGGCCGTCCCTTTCCGGCACGCTCTGCTCGTGCGGAAACAGGCCCTCTTCCAACCCGGTCAGGAACACCGCCTCGAACTCCAGCCCCTTGGCCGAGTGCACGGTCATCATCTGCAGCGCGTCCTGGCCCTCGCCCGCCTGGTGCTCGCCCGCCTCGAGCGCGGCGTGCGTGAGAAAAGCGGTGAGCGGATCGATCTCCTCGTCCGACTCGAGCACGCGCTCCTCCTCGGTGAACGCGGCCGCCGCGTTGACCAGCTCCTTAAGGTTCTCGATCCGGTCGGCGCCGTCGCGCTCGTTCTTGTAGTGCTCGAGCAGGCCGCTCCTTGCCACCACGCGCTCGACCGCCTCGGACAGCGGCAGCCCGGCGGTCTCGCGCCGCAGGTCCTCGATCAGCGCGCGGAAGACGCCGGCCTTGCCTTCGATCGCGGCGAACAGCGACGTCCGGCCCCTTTTCGCTGCATCCTGAATCTGCTCGAGGGTGCGCGCGCCGAGGCCGCGCGGCGGGAAATTCACCACCCGCAGGAAGGCATTGTCGTCGTCGCCCGAGGCGACCAGCCGCAGGTAGGCGAGCGCGTGCTTCACCTCGGCGCGCTCGAAAAATCGCAGGCCGCCGTACACGCGGTAGGAGATTCCGGCCGAGAACAGCGCATGCTCGAGCACGCGCGACTGCGCGTTGGAGCGGTACAGCACCGCCAGGTCCGCGCGCCGCGCGCCGTCGGCGACCAGCGCCTGCACCTCCTGCGCGATGAAGCGCGCCTCGAGCGCGTCGCTCTCGGCCTCGAACACGCGCAGCGGCTCGCCCTCGCCCGCGGCGGTCCACAGGTTCTTGCCCAGGCGCTTGCGGTTGTTCGCGATCAGGGCGTTGGCCGCATCGAGGATGTTGCCGTGCGAGCGATAGTTCTGCTCCAGGCGGATCACCTTCTGCACCCGGAAGTCGCGCTCGAAGTCGGCCATATTGCCGACGTTGGCGCCGCGGAAGGCGTAGATCGACTGGTCGTCGTCGCCGACCGCGAACACCGCGGCCTGGCGCCCGGCGAGCAGCTTGAGCCAGCGGTACTGCAGCTTGTTGGTGTCCTGGAACT
>JBOIFB010000463.1:0-1655 GCA_050741415.1 Burkholderiales bacterium
CCGCACGGCAGTCAACCGGCCCGGCACGCGGCCACCAGAACAACGGAGCGAAGCACCGTGTTGACCGATCACGACGTCTATCTATTTCGCGAAGGCTCGCACGCCAAGCTGTACGAAAAGCTCGGCTGCCACCTCTCGTCCGACGGCAAGAGCGCGCAGTTCGCGGTCTGGGCGCCGAACGCGCAATCGGTCTCGGTGATCGGCGAATGGAACGGCTGGGATCCGCAAGCGCAGTCGCTTGCGCCGCGCCCGGACGGCTCGGGCGTTTGGGAAGCAGAGCTGGCCGGGCTCACGCGCGGCCAGTCCTACAAGTACCGCATCCGCTCGCAGGTCGGCGGGCACGTGGTCGACAAAGCCGACCCGTTCGGCTTTTATGCCGAGCATCCGCCCGCGACCGGCTCGCGCGTGTGGACGCTCGAGTACGAGTGGAACGACGCCGAGTGGATGAAAACGCGCGCGGCGAAAAACGCACTCGGCTCGCCGATGTCGATCTACGAGCTGCACCCCGGCTCGTGGCGGCGCAAGGACGGCGAGTTCCTCACCTACCGCGAGCTCGCGCACGCGCTCGCCGAGTACATGAACTGGATGGGGTTCACGCATGTCGAGCTGATGCCGATCACCGAGCATCCGTTCTACGGCTCCTGGGGCTACCAGACCACCGGCTACTTCGCCCCCACCGCGCGCTACGGCACGCCGCAGGATTTCATGTACTTCGTCGATCACCTGCACCGGCAGGGGCTGGGCGTGATCCTCGACTGGGTGCCGTCGCACTTTCCGACCGACGCGCACGGGCTCGCCTACTTCGACGGCACCCATCTGTACGAGCACGCCGATCCGCGCCAGGGCTTCCATCCCGAGTGGGGCTCGAGCATTTTCAACTACGGCAGGAACGAGGTGCGCGGCTTTCTCATGTCCTCGGGCCTGTTCTGGCTCGACAAGTACCACCTCGACGGGCTGCGCGTGGACGCGGTGGCCTCGATGCTTTACCTGGACTACGCGCGCAAGGACGGCGAGTGGATCCCCAACCGCTACGGCGGCAGGGAGAACCTCGAGGCGATCGACTTCCTGCGCAAGATGAACGAGGCGGCCTACCGCGACCACCCGGACATCGTCACCATCGCCGAGGAGTCGACCGCATGGCCGATGGTGTCGCGCCCGGTGTACGTGGGAGGGCTGGGCTTCGGCATGAAATGGAACATGGGCTGGATGCACGACAACCTGTCCTACATGCAAGAGGATCCGATCAACCGCAAGTACCACCACGGCAAGCTCACCTTCTCGCTCATCTATGCCTTCAACGAGAACTTCGTGCTGCCGCTGTCGCACGACGAGGTGGTGCACGGCAAGGGCTCGCTGATCGGCAAGATGCCGGGCGACGCCTGGCAGCAGTTCGCCAACCTGCGCGCGCTGTACGGTTACATGTGGGCCCACCCGGGCAAGAAGCTGCTGTTCATGGGCGGCGAGTTCGGCCAGCGGCGCGAATGGACCCACGACGGCGAGCTCGAATGGTGGGTCAACGAGCGCCCCGAGCACGCCGGGGTGCAGCGCTTCGTCAAGGATCTGAACCGGGTCTACCGCAGCGAGCCCGCGCTGTACCAGGTCGATTTCTCGTGGGAAGGCTTCGAGTGGATCGACGCCGCCGACGCGCGATCGAG
>JBOIFB010000464.1:0-1650 GCA_050741415.1 Burkholderiales bacterium
ACGGTAGTGTTCGTCGCGCCGGTAAGGCGAGTCGTCGCCCGAACCTTCCGCCAGCGCAAGCAGCGCCGGGGACACCTGCTTGACGCGGGTCGAGATCGAAAGCTCTCTGCCGAGCAGGTTCACCTGATCGAGGTAGTGCTCGAGGATGAGCTGTGCCTGCTGCGTAAGCGCGGCGCAAAGCGTCTGCGCCGTGACGTTCGGGTTGCCGTCGCGGTCGCCGCCGATCCAGCTGCCGATCGTGAGGAAGGGCGCGATCTGCGGCGCCTGCTCGAGCGCGAAGCAGTCCTTCAGCGCCAGCTCGATCTCCTCGTACAGGCGCGGCAGCTCGGAAACGAAGGTCATGCGGAAGTACGCCAGCCCGTTGGCGATCTCGTCCGCGACTTCGAGCTTGGTCAGCCGCAGCATCGAGGTGAGCCACAGGCGCAGCACCTCGCGCCGCAGCCGCTCGTCGCGCGCCGCGTCCTGAGGCGCTGCCAGCAGGCGCGCGATTTCACGCTCGCAATGAAGGATGCTTTGGCGCTTGACCTCGGTCGGGTGCGCGGTCAGCACCGGGCTTACCCGTGCCCGGTCGAGCCAGGCGAGCAGCTCCTCGCTGCGCAGGCCCTCCGAGCGCAGGCGCTCGAGCGCGTAGGCAATGCTGCCGGCACGCGGCGGCGATCCGGCTTCGGCGTGCGCGCGCCGCCTGCGGATCTGCTGCGCGTCCTCGGCGATGTTGAGCAGGTGCGAAAAGAAGCTGAACGCGCGCACCACGTGCAGCGTCTGCTCGATGTCGAGCGCATTGAGCAGCCCTTCGAGCTCGGATTTCGCTTCCGGCGCGCCCGACTCCGTACGCCGGAACGCTACCGCGGTCTGGCGGATGAGCTCGACGCGATGGAGCATGTCCTCGCCGACCTGCTCGCGGATCGCATCGCCCAGCAGCCGGCCGAGCAGGCGCCGGTCTTCGCGCAGCAGGTGCTCTTTCTCCTCCCGGGCGAATTCGGCGCTGGCCTCCATGGGCGGGAATTCTACGCGCCGGCGGACGAGATCTTCGCTGGCGCGCGGGCGCGGCCCGCCCCGCCCCGCCCCTAGTCGTGCGTCAGCGGCTTGGTTGTGAACAGGTAGTCCTTCAGCTCCTTGTCGAAGGTCTGATCCTTGCGCCGGATCCACTCCAGCACCATCGCCGCGTGCTCCTTCTCTTCGTCGCGGTTGTGGGCCAGGATCGCCTTGAGCACCTTGTCCTTGCAGGCGTCGACGCGCTGGTTGTACCAGTCGATCGCCTCCAGTTCCTCCATCAGCGAGATGATCGCGCGGTGCATGTCGCGCGTCTGGTCCGACATCTCGCCGATCGGCTCGTGATAGCCCTCGTTTGCCATTGGTGCGCCTCCCGTTGAATTGCAGCAAGAACCAAGGAACAGGGGACATTGTGCCCCGAGCGCGGCGATCGCTCAAATCGCCGCGCGGCGCAGCGCTGCGGCGGACAGGTTGTAGCTGCGCCCGAGGCCGGCGACGAAGCGCGCGTCGCGCGGCACGACGCGCCAGAAGGCGAAATCGGCCAGCGTGAACGTCACCGCCGAGGCGGGAAAGCGCGCCAGCCACTCGGCCTTGAGGCGCTCGAAGGGCTCGCCTTCGCCCGCGAGCTGCTGCGCCTCGCCGCGCAGGGCGACGCGCGCC
>JBOIFB010000465.1:0-1639 GCA_050741415.1 Burkholderiales bacterium
GCCCAACAGTCCCCACTCCGCCCGCGGGCAGCCTAATCCAATCCACGGCCAAGACTATTCGATGCGCCGCTCCAAAGTGTCGCACCGAGTTGGGCTCTCGACAGGTCATGAAGCGAAAGGCCGGGCAAAACGGTGGAGGGGGCGTCACGCAATCCCACCCAGCGCCTCGCCCGCGTCCCACGGCCTCCACCACGGCTTCAGCCCCAGATCCCGCGCGATCACGCCGGCGCTGATGTAACCGCCGCCGCCGGAGATCGCGCCGCCCGGATGCGTCGCCGAGCCCGCCATGTAGAGCCGCCCGACGGGCGTGCGATAGCCGAAGTGGTTGTACATCACCTGCTCGGCGTTGAACGCGCCCATGAAGATGTCGCCGTTGCGCATTTCCGGGAAGGTCTGCATGTATTCGCGCGCGGTGTAGACGTGCTGCGCGATGATGTTCTTGCGCGTCATGTTGGGCGCGTACTTCGCCCACTTCTCGACGATTCGCTCGGCGAACTCCTGCTTGAACGTCTCGTAGTCCTTGCCCTGCGTGTCGGGATCGAGCGGCATGACGTGCCAGGCATAGGTGGTGTGCTTGCCGGCCGGCGCCTGGCTCGGATCGATCACGCTCAGAGGCCCAGAGCCGAACTGCACGATCTCGGGCACGCGGCCGGCCATCACATCCTTATGCGCGGCGAGCAATTCGTCCATCGTCTCGGCGCCGAGGCTCCATTTCAGCGTGCGACGCAGGTTCGGGTCGAACGCCTCCGCCGTGAAGCGCACCGGCTCGTGCAGCGCGAGGTGGAGGCCGTAGAGCGTCCAGGTGGTGTACTGGAAGCCATCGAGTTTCTTCAGGAAAGCCGCGGGAAGCTGCGCGCGGCCGATGTAGTCCTCGAAGGTCTGATGCACGTTCAAGGTCGAGGCGACGAACTGCTTCGCCCGCACGGTGCGGCCGTCCTTGAGCGCGACGCCGGTCGCCTTGCCGCCCTCGATCACGATGCGGTCGAGCTCGACCTGCGGCGCAAACCATCCGCCGGCGGCGATGAAGGTCTCGAACAGCGCCCGCGCCAGATTGCCCGAGCCGCCCTTGCAGAGCTGGTAGCCGCTTTGCAGGTCGAAGGCGCGGATCACCGAGCCCATCGGGCTGGTTTTCGACATGGTGTCGACCAGCCAGGTGCCGAACAGCGAGATCTTGAACAGGAACAGCAGTTGGACGTGCTCGTTCTCGAACAGCTCGCGCACCACGTCGAACGGCTGCCGCTTCGTCGCAGCGAGGAAGTCGCGGCCGATCTCGCTCCTGGCGAGCAGCGCCTCGCGCTCCGCCCGGGGCAGCGGCTCGGAGAACCGCTCCGGCAGGAAAATCCTGGCCGTGATTTCCTCGGCCTTGCGGTTCCAGTCGCGGAAGGTCTGCGCGTCACGCCTGGAGAAGCGCGCGACGTTCGCCAGCGTTTCTTCCAGATCGCGGCCGAAGATCAGCGCCGTGCCGTCGAGATGCGGCTGGCCGAACTCGTAGCGCGGCGTGATGTAGCTGACGCGATCGGCAAGGCCGAGGTCCTTGAACCACGGCGTCTCGCTGATGTGGAAATGATTGATCGAATGCAGGTTGTGGTAGAAGCCGGGCAGGGTGACTTCGCGCGTGCTTAACCCGCCGCCATAGGCG
>JBOIFB010000466.1:0-1630 GCA_050741415.1 Burkholderiales bacterium
GATGATCGTCCGCGCGGCGGGGGTAAAGCGGTGCACCCTGCCCGAGGCGGGATCCTGCAGCAGGTACCACACCTCGCCGCGATAGCGATGGCGGTGCAGGCGGGCGTGAGAGCGCAGCCTGGGCTTGAGGCTCGCGACGCGGTACCAGGAGTTGCTCAATAGCGGGGCGGTCATCGGCCTTGCCTTGCGAGTCGCCCTAGGGCAGCCACTTCCAGATCCAAAGCCGCAGCCAGTCGACCAGGCCGTGGGTCCAGATCCAGATCACCTTGCGCTTGCCGGCATCGATCTTGCCGACCCCTTCCATGCCGGGCCGCAGGCGCGCGGAGGGATTCTGCAGCTGCGCCTCGACGCGGAAGTAATTGCGCCCTTCCTGCGCCGTCGAAGCAGGAGTGATCTGCCTCACGGTGAAATGCAGCGGGTGGCTGGGCATGCCCGAAAGCGCGAGCTCTCCCGGCTGTCCGACCCGCACCTGGTCGATGTCGCGCTCGTCGACTTCGAGGATCACCCGGTAGGCGTCGAGCGGCGCGATCTGGAACAGCACCTTGCCCTGCTCCACCGGCGTTCCGAGCAGCTGGCTGAGATCGCCCGCAACCACCACGCCGTCGAACGGCGCGACCAGGGTCGCGCGCGCCAGCCTGTCGTCGATCAGCGAAAGCTCGGCTTCCGACTCGCTGATCTGCGCGGCGATCACCGACATCGCGGCGCGATCCTGCGCGGCAAGCGCCTGGCGGTGCTTGCGCAGCAGCTGCTCGCGCTCGGAAGCGATCCGGGTCTGCTCGAGCTTCAGATCCTTGTCGTCGAGCCGGCACAGCACCTGCCCCTTTTTCACCGTATCGCCCGCGCGAACGAAGCTTTGTGCAATATAGCCGTCGAAAGGCGCCACTTCGGCGCGCTGCACGGAGCCCTCGATCACGGTCTTGGCCCCGACCCGGTAGACGCCGGTGGCGACGCTGCAAGCAAGCACCACCGCGACCGCCGCCAGGGCGAGCAGCTTGACCCCTGGATGGCGCGGTCCGAACAGGGCGCGCGCGCCGCCGCCGAGCCATTGCTTGATCCGCTGCCACTCGCTGCGCTCGTTCTCGCGCTTGAGCTCGAGAATCGGCCCGAGCAGCATGCCGACGGTCTTGCAAAGCTCGACCGCCTCGGCGTCGAACGGTTCGCCGCGGCTGCGCTCCAGCGTAAGCACCCCGCTCGCATGGCCTTCGTGCACCAGCGGCACCGAGAGAATGGCTACGTCCTTGAATTGCTGCGCCAGCTCGGAGTGGGCCATCGCGCCGACCTCGTCCTGGTCGCGCGCCGGGTAGACGATCGCCAGGTCGAGATCGAGCACCTCGTCCATCGCCTCGCTGATCAGCCGCACGAGGTTGGTCTTGCGGTCGAAGGTCGCGCTATGCGACATCGCCTGCACCTCGATGCTGCCGGAATCCTCGGCGCCGACGCTCACGCGGTCGCATTGCAGCCGCGACGCGAGCTCGTTCGCGACCGCGAGCGCGCTAGCCGAGAAGCGGCGCTCCTGCAGGGCGGTGGCGACCAGATCGCTCGCGAGCGCGAGGCGCCCAAGTCGCTGGTCGAGCGCCCTGGACTGCTGCTGGTGGAACCAGTCCACCAGCCACGCGCTCGACCAGTGCAG
>JBOIFB010000467.1:0-1622 GCA_050741415.1 Burkholderiales bacterium
CGGCAAGGCCGATATCCTGCAGCGCAACGCCGCGACCGGCGCCGCTTTCATCTGGTTCATGAACGGCGCAGCGATTGCCAGCGCCGCTTCCGCCCCTACGGTCTCGGATCTGAGCTGGAGCGTCATGCCGCAGCCGCAGTAAGAAGTAAGCCAGGCGCCGGCCCGGCCGTAGTCCGAACGGGCCGGCGCATTCGGTCCATGCGCGCATCACGGGCGCGCAACGGTGCTTGCGCAGCATCCACCTTCGCGGGAGGAGAAACCGATTCTCAAACGCGGAGGTCGAGATGCATTGGACAAAGGGGTTTTGCAGCAGACTTGCAGCAATAGTGCTGGGCGCAGCGGCGGTGCTGGCTTGGCCCTTGACGGGCGCCGCGCAGACGCTCACGGGACAGGCGACGGCCGCGCAGGCCACCGTGTTCGGCCTGCTCGGCACCAACGTGCTGAGCTTCGCCAACACCGGAACGTTGAGCAGCCCGACCGGCGCGCTCGACGCCTCGCAATTGAGCGGCAACATCCTCGGCGCGCTGACCGCCGAGGTGCCGCAGGCAAGCACGATCGGCTACCCCGATCAGGTCGATTCCGCGGCTTCTCTGGCGAATTTCGCGCTCAGCATCGCCGGCAACGCGATTAGCGCGGATTTCGTCAATTCGGAAGCCACGGCCGTGCTCAACGGCGCGAGCAGCGGCACGGCGACGCTCACCAACCTGTCGCTGAACGGCGTGCCGGTCGCGGTCAGCGGGGCGCCGAACCAGGCGGTCTACCTTCCCGGCGGCCAGATGGTGATCAACGAGCAGCAGACCTCGCCCGGCGGCATCGTCGTCAACGCCCTGCACATCATCGTGAACGGGGTCGCGGACGTGGTGGTCGGCTCCGCGGTCGCGAGTATCCAGTAACCCGCCCGAGGGAGATACAGCAATGCGCGAAATTCTCAAACGTTACCTGCGCGGCCTCGCCGCGCTGGCGCTGCTCGCCGCGACCGGCTCGGCGTACGCCTGGCCGTGCGACTTCATGACCGGCGGCGGGTTCATCTTCCATAACGGCGCCAAGGCCAACTTCGGCGTCGGCGGCGGCTGCAAGCACGGCACGCCGACCTGGGGCCACCTCGAGTACATAGACCACGGCACCGGGCTGAACGTGCACTGGACCAGCATCACGGCCTACCTGGAAGAGGATACGAGCACCGGCCCGCACGACCAGCCCACCGGCGCCCGCCTCATCTGCGGCACGGCCTCGACCAACTTGTTCGGCGACGTCGATTTCGTCGTCCAGGCGAGGGACGCCGGCGAGCCTGGGGTCAACGACTGGTTCGACATCCGGCTGAGGAAGGCGGGCGTCGTCGTTTACGACACCACGGCGCAGTGCGAGCCTCATTACCTCGGATCGACGGCGCCGTGCGCCCCGGGCGCCGGCGGCGGCGGCGACATCCAGCTGCACAAGCCGAATCCGTCGACCACGGGCTACTTCGGCGGGTCCTGCCCCGCGCTGTACGGATCGCCCCCGCCGCCCTGAGGCGGCGCAGCTCAGAACGCGATGCGCACGCTCGCGAACGCAGTGGCGGCCTCGTAGTCCGCGAGCGGCACGTTCGATGAGCGCCGCTCGCGCCGCAGGCTGAGCTGCAGCGT
>JBOIFB010000468.1:0-1621 GCA_050741415.1 Burkholderiales bacterium
CGGGAACAGCGTGCTCCCGTCGGCCTCGGGCGGGTAGGCCAGCGCCGTGCGCGCGCGGTAATCGGTTTCGAACGCGCTGCGCTCGGGTTCCTCCAGCCGGTCGAGGAAAGGCTTGAGCCAGCTGCCCTTGACGAACTCTGCGACCGGGTTCTCGCCGCGCAGCACCTGGAGATATTCAATTTCCCAGATTTCGAGCGCTGCGGCCTTGTCGTGCAGCAGCCGCCAGTAGAACTTCGGCTCGGCCACCGGGCTCGCGCGCAAGCGGGGTTCGAGCCGCGCGCGCCAGGGTCCGGCCAGGATCGCGTCGCGCACGCCGGTGTGCGACGGCGCGCCGAAATTGCGCGGCATCTGCACCGCGAGCCAGCCGCCCGGTGCAACCGTCTCGAGCAGGCGCGGGAAAAGGCTCTCGTGCCCGCCGAGCCAGTGCAGCGTCGCGTTGCTGTAGAGCACGTCGACCGGCTGCAGCGGGCGCCAGGCACCGACGTCGGCCTGGATGAATTCATCCCGCGAATGGTCGGCGCGGGCCTTGGCCAGCATTTGCGGCGAGCCGTCGACGCCGGTCAGGCTTGCCTGCGGCCAGCGCTCGCGCAGCAGCGGCATCAGGTTGCCCGTGCCGCAGCCGAGATCGACCACCGTGCGCGGCGCGGCGGCAGGCACCCGCGCAAGCAGGTCCAGCGCGGGCCGCAGCCGCTCGCCGGAGAATTTGAGGTACTGCGCGGGGTCCCAGCTCATGAAATTCGAGCATAGCAGAGGCCTGCGGCGCGCACGCCGCTGCGCGCGGCCGCCTCGAGCGTGGGCGGATATTCGGGATCGGTGTAGTCGCCCGCCAGGAACACCTCCGGCCACTGCGTCGCGGGACCAGGGCGCACGAGGCCGGGCGTGCAGGCGACCGTGGCGCGCTTCTCGGCGATCACGCGCCAGGAAAGCGGCGCGGGCAGGCGAGGCAGCGCCTGCGCCAGCTCGCGCGCGCAGGTCGCGCCGAGCTCGTCGTGCTCCATTTGCTGGTGATCGCCCTGCGCGCTGATCACGCAGGCGAGCCGCCCGCGCTCGCCGAGCAGCGCGCCACGGTCGAACACCCACTGCACCAGCCCGGCGTCCAGGCCGAGCATCGGCAGCGGCAGGCGCACCTGCTCGGGGTACTGCAGGTAGCAGGTGGTGATCGGCTGGTACTCGAAGTCCGGCGCGAGCCCCGGTGCGAGCGCGGCGAGCTGGTGCGGCCCGACCGCGATCACCACCGCCGCGTAGTCGCGCCGCAGGGACTCGAGCTCGCGCACGCGTGCGTTCAGCCTGAGCTCGCCGCCGCGCGCCGCGAGCCAGGCCGCGGCCGGTTCGGGGAACAGGCGGCTCAGGTCGACGCGCGGCAAGAGCAGATCGCTTGCCCCTGCCGTCCCGCCGAGCGTGTCGCGCAGCACCGCGAGAAAGGCGCCGGCGGCGGCGCGCTCGGGCGGCGTATTGAGCGCCGAAATGCATAATGGGCGCCACAGGAAGTGCCCCATGCGGCCGTCCTGCCGGTGCGCGCGCAGCAGCGCTTGCACCGTTTCGTGCGCGCCGGCGCGGAATCCCGCGCGGCGCAGCGCGAGCACGAAGCGCGCCGCGCCGAGGCGCTCGCCCAGCGGCACAC
>JBOIFB010000469.1:0-1599 GCA_050741415.1 Burkholderiales bacterium
CAGCAGAACGCCGAGCGCTACGGCCGCTGAGCGGCCGCGCCTATCAGACGCGTGCTGCTCACCGCGGCGGCGACGAGCGAGATCGCGGCGGCGCTGGCCAGCACCCAGTAGGTCGCGTGGCCGCCGAACAGGCCGAACATCAGCGCCACCAGCGCCGCGCCGGTGGTCTGGCCGAGCAGGCGCGCGGTGCCGAGCATGCCGCTCGCGCCGCCGCTGCGCGCGTGCGGCGCCGAGGTGATGATGGCGCGGTTGTTGGGCGACTGGAACAGGCCGAAGCCCGCACCGCACACCGCCATGCGCCAGGCGATGTTGGCGTCGCCGGCGGACGCGGGCAGCAGCGCGAGCAGGGCGAGGCCGACGGCAAAAGTGGCCAGGCCGAGCGCGCCGAGGATCCCGGCCGAGTGGCGATCCGCCAGCCGCCCGGCGACCGGCGCGATGATCGCCGCCGCCACCGGCCAGGGCGTCATCAGCAGGCCGGTGGCCACGGCGTCGTGCCCGAGCACGTTCTGGAAATAGAACGGGATCGAGACGTAGGCCAGCATCTGCGCGGTGAACGAGCAAATTGAAGTGCCGATGGAGAGGGCAAACAGCGGGATGCGCAGCAAGTCGACCGGCAGCAGGGGCGAGGCCTGCGGCAGCTGGCGCAGCACCAGCGCCACGCCGGCGAGCGCGGCGGCGAGGAAGGCGAGCCCCGCGACCAGGGCGCGCGCACCGTGCCCGATGCTGTCGATGGCGACGATCAGCAGGCCGAAAAACAGCGCATTGAGCAATGCCGAGAGATAGTCGAAACGGCGCGCCGCACGCGGCGTGCGCGGCAGCGCCCGCCCCGCGTACAGGGTCGCCACGCCGAGCGGCACGTTGATCGCGAACAGCCACGGCCACGGCGCAATCGAGAGAATCGCCGCCGCGACCGTGGGCCCCACCGCGGCCGAGACCGCGACCACCATGGCGATGATGCCGATGCCGCGCCCGAGCTGCGCGCGCGGGTAGATGAAGCGCACCAGCGCCGCGTTGACGCTCAGCACTCCGGCCGCACCCACCCCCTGCGCGACGCGCGCCAGCGTGAGCGCGAGCAGCGAGTCCGACAGCGCGCAGGCGAGCGAGGAGACGGTGAACACCGCCAGCCCGATGCGGTAAATGCGCCGGTAGCCGACGATTTCGCCCAGCGAGGCGAGCGGCAGCATCAGCACCGTGATCACCAGCTGGAAGGCATTCACCACCCAGATCGAATCGGCCGGAGTCGCGTTCAGGTCGCGCGCAATGGTGGGCAGCGCCACGTTGGCGATCGTGCCGTCGAGCACCGCCATCGTGATGGCAAGCCCGATCGCGAACATCGCCCAGCGCCGCTGCGTCAGCGGCAGTCCGTCGGACTCTTCCGCGGCAATCCGCATGCGGCATCATAGCTCGCGCCGGGCAAATGCCCGCGCCCGGCGCGGGCTTACTCCCCGGTACGATCGCCGGCTTTCTTGTCGCCCGGCTTGCCGCGCGGGCGTCTGCGAACCAGCAGGCGGCCGCCAGCCAGCGCGCGCATATGAAGCAGGTCGAGCACCCGCTCCGGCTTGTGCTCCTCGTTGACATCGCGCAGGCGCGCTTCGAGCG
>JBOIFB010000470.1:0-1584 GCA_050741415.1 Burkholderiales bacterium
TTGAGCCAGACGCACTTGGCGTAGATGTCGGTCACGCGCTTGAGCCACAGCGCGCCCGGCTCCTCGTTGAAGTACTCGATCGAGCCGCCCGGCTGCAGGATCTCGTAAGGGCTCATGGTCGCGTCGCCGACGAAGATCACCTTGTAGTCGTGGCCGTACTTGTGCAGCAGGTCCCAGGTGCGGGTGCGCTCGGCGTGGCGCCGCCGGTTGTCCTTCCACACGAAGTCGTACAGGCAGTTGTGGAAGTAGAAGTGCTCGAAGTGCTTGAACTCGGTCTTGGAGGCCGAGAACAGCTCCTCGCACATCTTGACGTGGTCGTCCATGGTGCCGCCGATGTCGAGCAGCATCAGCACCTTGACCGTGTTGTGGCGCTCGGGCCGCATCTGGATGTCGAGGTAGGCCTTGCGCGCGGTCTGCGCGACGGTATTCTCGAGATCGAACTCGTCCGGTGCGCCGTCGCGCGCGAACTTGCGCAGGCGCCGCAGCGCGACCTTGATGTTGCGCGTGCCGAGCTCGACCTGATCGTCCAGGTTGCGGTACTCGCGCTGGTCCCACACCTTGACCGCGCTGCGATTGCGGCCCTTGTCCTGGCCGATGCGGATGCCCTCCGGGTTGTAGCCGTAGGCGCCGAAGGGCGAGGTGCCGCCGGTGCCGATCCATTTGCTGCCGCCCTGGTGGCGGCCCTTCTGCTCCTCGAGCCGTTTTTTCAGCGTTTCCATCAGTTTTTCCCAGCCGCCCAGGGCCTCGATCTGCTTCTTCTCCTCTTCGGTCAGGGTCAGCTCGACCTGCTTGAGCAGCCACTCGAGCGGGATCTGCGCCTCGATGCCGGGGATCGTCTCGACGCCCTGCCAGAACTCGGCGAAGGCGCGGTCGAACTTGTCGAAGTTCGCCTCGTCCTTCACCAGCGCGGAGCGCGACAGGTAATAGAAGTCGTCCACCGAGGGGCCGATCACGCCTTTCTGGATCGCCTCGAGCAGCGTCAGGTACTCCTTGATCGAGACCGGGAGCTTGTGGCTCTTCAGCTTGAGGAAGAAGTCGATCAGCACGGCGCTTCAGGCCGCCTTGAAGGTATCCAGCTTGATTCGCTCGCGCTCGAGCGCCGCCGCGACGGGCGGCGCCTGCATCACGCGCTCGACGTAGGCGCGGTAGCGCGGCAGCGAGGCCGGATCGATGCCGGCGTAGCCGCCCCAGCGCAGCAGCGTGAAGGCGTAGGCGTCGTGCACGCCGATGCGCGCGCCCAGCCAGTAGGGCGAAGCGCCCGCGCTCCAGCCCTGGATGCGCTCAAGGCAGGCGCGGAAGCGCTGCACGGCGCTTTTGCGCACGTCCGCGCGCGCTTCCTCGCCCGCAGCGAAGGCCTCGGGCCGGAAGAAATGCGTGAAAGTGGGGTGTGCGGTGTTGTTCATCCACGCCAGTTGCGACAGCGCCTGCGCGCGCGCCCAGGGCTCGGCCGGCAGCAGGCCGGCGGCGGGAAAGCTGCGGTCGAGAGTGTCGCAGATCGCGACGATCTGATTGAGCGGCTTGCCGTCGGCCACCAGCACCGGAACCTGGCCGTTCGGGTTCATCGCCAGGTACTCGGGCGTCTTG
>JBOIFB010000471.1:0-1579 GCA_050741415.1 Burkholderiales bacterium
GCCGGTGGGTTTGAGGGTGCGCAGGCGGATGATGATGGCCTGCTGGGCCTGGGCCTGCTGCGCGAGCGCTGCGGCGTCCTCGGTGCTGGTGACGTTGCGCGCGCGGGTGGCGGCGGCGCGCTGGAGGTCTTCCTCCATCTGGTTGAGGGCTTTTTTCAGACGCTCGTCCTGTTCCTTGCGGGTGGACTCGCGCGTGAACTGGGCGCCGTAAATATAGGCGTCCCGGGTCAGGCCGCCCACGCGCACCACGAGCTGGCGCAGGGTCTCGCCCTTCATCGCCTGGTAGACGCCGGCGTGGGCGAATTCGCCTTCCAGGCTGACCACGATCGCGCGCCGCTCGATCGGGGCGCCGACGTCGGACTTGGAGAATACGGTGACGACGTCGCCCGGCTCGAGCGGCAGGTTCTGCGAGGGATCGTTCTCGAGGATCGCCTGGCCGAGATTGAACGGGATCAGGGTCGTGCTGAGGTCGTTCCTGTTCAGGCGCTCGATCACGGCGTAGTCCCAGTTGATCACGTCGGCCAGGTTGCGCACATCGGCGGTGAGCTTGTTCTGGGAGACGGCGCTCGAGGCGCGCACGTCCGGCTCGACCCGCGCGGCGAGGTTCTGGCGCTTGTAGTACTCGGGCGTGATGAGGGCGTCCTTGTCCGGGATCAGGTCGCGGATGCGCATGCCCGGGCGCCAGGGGTAGCGCAGCGGCGTGGCGACGTTGCCGCGCAGGGTGACCGCGTTGTCGAACTTGGGCAGGATCGCGAGCACCGAGACCAGGTCGCCGTCGTGCACCGGGCGGGCCGCGGTGGCGGCGTCGTACGTGAGCAGGTCGACGCTGCGGCCCTGGCGCTGGTCGATGCGCTCGACGGTCACTTGCTTGGACTGCGCGGTGGTGGCGAGGCCGCCGGCGTAGCCCATCAGGGTGCCTAGGCTGGTCGGGCCCTTGAGCTCGAAGATCGCGGGGTTGTTGACGCTGCCGGTGACCGCGGCCAGGGGCCCGATCGGCGGGATGTAGATCACGTCGCCGGGCAGGAGCTTGGCGTCCTTCGACTTGTCGCCCGAGAGCAGCAGGTCGTACAGGTCCATCTCGGTGACGACCTTGCCGTCGCGCTTCAACTGGATCGCGCGCATCGAGCCCGCGATCGAGGGGCCGCCGGCGGCGAAGATCGCGTTCACCAGGGTGCTGAGCGAGCTCACGGTGTAGGCGCCGGGTCGCCTGGCGTAGCCGACCACGAACACCTGGATCGAGCGCAGCTGGCCCATGGTGACCAGCAGGTCGAAGTTGCGGAAGTTGCGCGACACCGCGGTGTGGACGAACTTCGTGATGTCCTGGTAGGCGATGCCGGCGACCGCGATCGAGCCCACGCGCGGGAGGTTGATCATGCCGTTGCGATCGACCGTGGCGCGGTAGTCGATGTCGATCTGGCCCCAGGCGCGGATCAGCAGCTCGTCGCCCGGGCCGATGACGTAGTCGGGCGTGACCGGGACGTTCTGCACCGGGGCGAAGGTCGAGGGCGCGCCCTCGAACAGGTTGGTGCCGAACAGCGGCAGGCGCTGGCCGGTCGAGTTGTAGATGAAGGTCTGGAAC
>JBOIFB010000472.1:0-1575 GCA_050741415.1 Burkholderiales bacterium
GGCTGCGCGCGAGCGCGACCGATGATGTGCTCGACCGCGATTCCGCGCACCGACAGCGCGTCGGCGATCAGCGAGCGGTGGCAGCGCCAAGGCACGGCTTCCGCGCACATCAGCGCGACCCTGTTGCCGTTCGCGCGCTCGATCAATGCCTGCACCGCGGCGGCAAATTCGGCTGTCTGCATGTAATCGGCAAATCCGCGAAAAGAAGCGTTGTGCCAACCCATGTTCGGCGAGTCGGGCCGCGCATGCCGCAGGCCGCCAAGACCCGGCATATGCTGATATCCGATGCCCGCCGCGTTTAGGGTGCGCGGCAGGGTTTCCCGGTTGAACTGCGGATTCGTCCTCGAGCGTGGAATGGTGCGCACGTCCACCACGCAGGCTACCGCGTGAGCCTTCAGGAGCTCGATCAGCTCCTCGAGGCTGCGCGTCGAATGGCCGATCGTGAACACGGCCGCGCCGGACTTCCCGGCTACGCAAGCATCGGCGCTCGGCGTCACCTCCAGGCCTCCGCGATCACTTCATGAATGAACGGCATCTGTCTGTGCTGCAAGCATGGGCCCGGTCTCTATTCAAGATCTTATGCTTGCGCGCCAGACTCATCCATGATGACCGTCAAGCGGGGCGCTCGTTTCCTTGCCACTTCGGCAGCATGGGGATTCGGGTCGATTGCAACCGAAATGCGCGTGGACGTACCATAGCTGCAGGCGGCTGCGGCGCAGGATCGCGGCGCACCGCATTGGCCGGATTACACATTGAGTGCTCGCTGCATGAACCACACCCCCGACGCTGACGACGCCTCGCTTCGCCACTGCGGTCGGGACCCGGCGCGATGACGCTGCCGGGCATCGCCATCGCGGTTCACCTGCTGGCGGTACTGTGGTGGATCGGCGGACTGGCGTTCGTGACGCTCGTGTTTCTCCCGGCGCTGCGCGCCGACAACACCCGCGACCGGCATGCGCTGCTTCAGGCCATTGAGCATCGCTTCGCGCCGCAGGCGCGCATCGCCATCGTGCTGGTCGGGCTCTCCGGCGGATATCTGCTATGGGAGCTCGGCGCCTGGCACTGGCTCAACCTTGCCCAATTCTGGTGGCTGAGCGCAATGATCGCCTACTGGCTGTTGTTCGTCATCATACTGTTCGTCGTCGAACCGTTGGGACTACTGCAGCGCGCGGCCTTTGCAACGCATGATCCGGCTGCCGGGTGGCGGCGCTTTCACGCAGTTCACGCGACGTTGTTGGGTCTTGCCGTGATCATCATCGCTGGGGCGGTGGCGGGCAGCCACGGATTTTGAGCGACCGGCGGCCGATCACGGTATCGGCAGGCGGTACTGAACAAGCGGCACTACGCCAGCAAGCCCGAGTACCGGCGCAGATTCATCTGCAGCGTATTGCGTGTTCAAAGCCTGGCTGGCGCGAAACTAGAACACCCCGAGCTCGAGCCGCGCGGCTTCGGACATCATTTCCCGGCTCCAGGGCGGATCCCAGACCAATTCGACCCCGGCCTGCTTGACGCCCGGAATTCCAGACAGCTTCTGCTCGACTTCGCGCGCAAGATAATCGCCCATCCCGCATCCGG
>JBOIFB010000473.1:0-1560 GCA_050741415.1 Burkholderiales bacterium
GCGCGGAACCGCCCGGCGATGCCGACCGGATGACCGCGGTGGGTGCGAAAGTACGGCGCCGCGAGCGGCGCGCCTGCGTCGAGCGCATCGCACACCGCGGCGATCGTGCTCGGGCGCACAAACGGCATGTCCCCGAGCGCGACGACGTAACCGCCCACCTCGCCCGCCGCGCGTGCGCCGCAGGCCATGCTCGCGCCCATGCCGCGACCGGCCTCGCGGCATGGCACCACCTCGCATCCTTCGGCGGCGAGCGCGCGCGCCGTGTCGTCTGCGCCGGGGCGAACCACCGCAATTACGCGCACGAGCCGGGTTCTGAGGTGGCGCGCCGACTGGACCGCGATCGGCACGCCGTGCGGCAGCCGGTGGCGCAGCTTGTCCGAGCCGAAGCGCGAACTCGAACCGGCGGCGAGCAGCAAACCGACCAGATCCAGGATCAAGCTTTCTGCGGCGCGACTTCGCAGGCCGAGGGCGCGAAGCGCTTGCCCTCCTTCGCACTCCAGTCGGGGGCAACGACGCCGTGGCGCGCGGCGGTCATCTCGGCCAGGATCGCCACCGCGATCTCGGGCGGCGTCTTCGAACCGATGTACAGGCCGACGGGCCCGCGCAGGCGGGCGACTTCCTCCTCCGACAGGTCGAACTCGCGCAAGCGCGTGCGGCGCGCGTCGTTGTTTTTCTTCGAGCCGATCGCGCCGACGTAGAAAGCGGCCGACTTCAGCGCCTCGAGCAGCGCCATGTCGTCGAGCTTCGGGTCGTGCGTGAGCGCCACCACCGCGCTGTGGCCGTCGAGATTCAGCGCCGCGATCGCGTCATCGGGCATGCCGCGCTCGAGCGCCACGCCGGGAAGGTTCCAGCCGTCGGCATATTCCTCGCGCGGGTCGATCACGATGACGTGGTAATCGAGCATGCGCGCCATCTCGGACAGGTAGCGCGTAAGCTGTCCGGCACCGATCAGCACCAGGCGCCAGCGCGGGCCGTGCACCGTGCTCAGCACCTTGCCGTCGAATTCGAGCTCATCCTGCCACTGCCCAGGCTCGAGCGTCACGCGGCCGCTGTCCATCTCCAGGCGCCGGCGCACCAGCTGCTGCACCGAGATCGTCCGCAGCAGCTCGCCGATCCTGCTCGCCTCGCCTACCGGTTCGAGCACCAACTGCAGGGTGCCGCCGCAGGGCAGCCCCCAACGCGTGGCGTCCTCGTTGGTAACGCCGTAGGTCATCAGCTGCGGGCGCTCCGCCGCGACCGCTCCGGCGCGAACCTTCTCCACCAGATCGTCCTCGACGCAGCCGCCGGACACCGAGCCGGAGATCTGACCGTCATCGCGGATCGCCACCAGGGCGCCGACCGGGCGCGGCGCAGATCCCCAGGTCTTCACGATCGTCCCGAGCGTCGCGCGGCGGCCGGTCTTGCGCCAGTCCTCTGCGCTACGCAGTACTTCGATGTCGACGCTGTCCACGTGTGCCTCCGGCAGTCAGCCTATAGAGGTATTTTATGCCTTTATCGTTGCGCCGCCGGAGGAAAAATCAAGCTTACCCGGCAGCCGCGGCCGCTCGCGTGGGGTTCGCC
>JBOIFB010000474.1:0-1559 GCA_050741415.1 Burkholderiales bacterium
CTCACGGCGTTCGCGTTCCTGGTCGGCTCGGCGGCGATCTCCGCCCTGCCGCCGTTCAACGGCTTCGTCTCCGAGTGGCTCACCTTCCAGGCGATCCTGGCGAGCCCGGCGCTGCCGCAGTGGCTGTTGAAATTCCTCGTGCCCGCGATCGGCGCGCTGCTCGCGCTCTCGGCGGCGCTCGCAGCGGCCTGCTTCGTCAAGGCCTTCGGCGTGACCTTCCTCGGCCGGCCGCGCAGCGACGCGGCGCGCAACGCCGCAGAGACCGACCGCTGGTCGCTCGCCACCCTCTTCATTCTGGCGGCGCTTTGCCTGGTCGCCGGCATCCTGCCGGGCTACTTCATCGACGCGCTGGGGCCGGTCGTGCACGCTTTGGCCGGGGCGCAGCTGCCGCGCCAGGGCGAGCTCGACTGGCTCACCATCGTCCCGGTGGCGCAAAGCCGCAGCTCCTACAACGGGCTGCTGCTGTTCCTCATCATCGCGCTCGCCGCGGGGCTCGGCGCGGAAGTGATCCACCGCTGGGCTTCCGGGGCGCTGCGCAGGGCGCCGGCCTGGGACTGCGGCTTTCCCGATCCGAGCCCCGCCACCCAGTACAGCGCGGGCAGCTTCTCGCAGCCGATCCGCAGGGTGTTCGGCTCGGTGGTGTTCCGCGCGCGCGAGGAGGTGCGCATGCCTCCGCCGGGCGATCTGCAGGCCGCGCGCATGCACGTGACGATGCGCGACCTGCTGTGGGAGACGTTCTACGCTCCGCTCGCGCGCTTCGTGGGCTTTGTCGCGGACCGCCTCAACCGGGTCCAGTTCCTCTCGATCCGGGCCTACCTGACGCTGGTGTTCGGCGCCCTGGTCGCGCTCCTCATGGTGCTCGCGGTATGGCGATAGCGCTGCAGCTGCTGGTGCAGATCGGCCAGATGGCGCTGGTGCTCGCGCTCGCGCCGCTGTTCGCCGGCTACGTGCGCAAGCTCAAGGCGCACCTGCTGCGCCGCCAGGGCCCGCCGCTGGCGCAGCCCTACCGCGAGCTGTTGCGCCTGCTGCGCAAGGACGTGGTGCTGGCGGAATCGGCGTCGTGGGTGTTCCGCGTGGCGCCTTACCTCATCTTCGCCGCGACCTGGGTCGCGGCCTCGCTCATTCCCACCTTCGCCGCCGGGCTGATCTTCAGCTACGCGGCCGACCTGATCGCGATCGTCGCGCTGCTGGGCAGCGCGCGCTTCATGCTCGCGCTGGCGGGGCTGGACGTCGGCACCAGCTTCGGCGGCATCGGCTCGAGCCGCGAGATGCTGATCGCCTCGCTCGCCGAGCCGGCGATGCTGATGGTGGTGTTCACGCTCTCGCTGCTGGCGGGCTCGACCCAGCTCTCGTCCATCGCGGCCTCGATGCAGGCTTCCGACGTCGGCTTGAGATTCTCGATCGCGCTCGCGCTGATCGGTCTGGTCATGGTGGCGATCGCCGAGAATGCCCGCATCCCGGTCGACAATCCCGCCACGCACCTCGAGCTGACCATGGTGCACGAGGCGATGATCCTGGAGTATTCGGGCCGCCACCTGGCGCTGATCGAAACGGCCGCG
>JBOIFB010000475.1:0-1559 GCA_050741415.1 Burkholderiales bacterium
GGGGCTGTAAATTCCTGTTACGAAACTTTCAGATCTGCAAGACAAGGCCCGCGCGAGGCCGCCAATTCGTCAGGCGGCTTCGAACGACACCAGAACCTTGCCCTTCCGCCCGCCGCGCGCGGCGTGAGCGAGGGCTTCCTTGATGTGGCGGATGGGGTAGACGGCCTCGACCTCGACCGCCAGGCGGCCGTCGCCGAGCCTGAGCGCAAGATCGCGGTAGAGCGCGCCGATCTTCTCGGGCGGGGTCTGCATGAACCAGCGCCGCAGCCAGAAGCCGCGCAAGCGGACGTCGCGGAAGATGGTCTCGCGCACGTCGAACAGGCAGGCCTCGCCGCTCAACGCGCCGTAATTGACCACCATGCCGCCGTCGTCGAGGCAGCGCGCCAGGCGCTGGGTACCCGAGCCGCCGACCGCGTCGATCGCGAGCGGCAGCGCACCGTCGCCGATCGCCTCGCGCACGCGGGCGTCGAGATCCGGGCCGTCGGTCAGCACCACGTCGGCGCCGACCGCGCGCAGCTCGTCGGCCAGCTCGGCGCGGCGCACCACGCTCACGCTCTTGATGCCGGCTTCGCGCGCGAAGCCGATCAGGCAGTGGCCGACGCCCGAGTTGGCGGCGTTCTGGATCACCCACTGGCCGGGTTTGGGCGCGACGAAATCGTGCAGCATCAGCCACGCGGTGGGCGGGTTGACGCGCAGCATCGCGAGCTGCTTGGGGTCGATTCCTTCGGGCAGCGCGAACACCGCCTTGGCCGGCGCCTTGGCTCGCGCACGCCAGGTGCCGGGTCCAGGCAGCAGCACGCGATCGCCCGGCTTGACGTGGCTGACGCCGGCGCCGGCCTTGGCGATGCGCCCGACGCCCTCGGCGCCGGGGATCATCGGCAGGCTCGGCTGCGCCGCACCGTAGCTGCCTTCGAAATTGAGCAGGTCGGCGGGATTGATCGGGAACAGCTCGGCGTCGACGATGACCTCGCCGGGACCGGGATCGCCGGGGTCGGACTGCTCGATCAGCTCGATCACCGCGTCGGGCCGGCCGAAGGCGGAGAATCGGGCTGCAAGCATCGTTCTTCCTCTTATCGTTATTGGTAGCGCACGCCCTTGCGCTCGAGCATGCGCAGCAGCGCCGGCCATTCCTTGCGCGGGGCACTGCGATCGTCGCGGTGGAACTGTTCGTCGGCGGTGGCCGCCGCCTGCTTCGACATCAGCAGTACGTTCTCCATCCCGCCGGCCATCGCGTCGACCTGGATCTGGCAGGCGCAGTCGAGGTAGTACATCACCTCGAAGGCTTCGTGCACGCTGCCGCCGAGCGCCAGCAGGCCGTGGTTCCTGAGGATCATCGCCTTGGAGGCCTTGCCCAGGTCGCGCGCCATGCGGGTCTGCTCGTCCAGCTCGAGCGCGATGCCCTCGTAGTCGTGGTAGGTGATCTCGCCCTGCACCCGCATCGCGTGCTGGCTGATCGGCAGCAGGCCGCACTTCATGGCCGAGACCGCCACGCCGGCGCGGGTGTGGGTGTGGATCACGCAGGCGATCTCGGGCCGTGCCTTGTGCACGCAGCTGTGGAT
>JBOIFB010000476.1:0-1543 GCA_050741415.1 Burkholderiales bacterium
CCTCGCGGAGACTTTCTTCGCCGGGGCCTTCGGCATGGTGACCGACAAGTTCGGCGTGCCCTGGATGATCATCGCCGGCATGAAGACGCCCCAATGAAATACCTGCTGCTGGTCTACGGCGAGGAGGGGAAGCTGAGGCAGCTCGACGACCTGCACTGCCTCGCCTTCGACCAGTCCATCCGCGACAGCGGCCACTGCATCGCCTCCGA
Source organism: Burkholderiales bacterium (assembly GCA_050741415.1). Classification (GTDB taxonomy): domain Bacteria; phylum Pseudomonadota; class Gammaproteobacteria; order Burkholderiales; family SG8-39; genus DAHVFK01. The sequence goes on from JBOIFB010000476.1 coordinate 210, forward strand.
GTCCCTGCAGCCGGTCGCCACCGCCACCACCGTGCGCGTGCGCGACGGCAAGGCGACCGTCACCGACGGTCCCTTCGCCGAGACAAAGGAGTGCCTGGCGGGCTTCTACATCGTCGAGGCGAAGGACCTGGACGAGGCGATCCGGATCGCGTCGCGGATTCCGCCGGCGGCGGCGGGCAGCATCGAGGTCAGGCCGGTGAGGCCGATCCGCGAAGCGCCGAACGCGCACCGGTCACGAGGCCCCGCCGCCCGATAGACGGCGCGGCGCCTGTAGGATTCGGGTAACGTCCATGTCCGAGGTCAATGGCCCGGCTGCTCTCCGTCAATGTCGGTTTGCCGCGCGACATCGAGTGGCGCGGCAGAACCGTGCGCACCGCGATCTGGAAGGACCCGGTTCGAGGCCGCCGCTGCGTCGGGCGGCTGAACGTCGAGGGCGACCGCCAGGGCGACACCTACGGCCACGGCGGCGAGCAGCGGGCGGTCTTCGTCTATCAGGTCGAATCGTACCGGTACTGGGAGGAGCGCCTGGGCCGGAGCGATTTCACCCACGGGCAGTTCGGCGAGAACTTCACCGTCGAGGGACTCGCGGACGACGAGGTCTGCATCGGCGATCGCTACCGGATCGGGACCGCCCTGTTCGAGGTGACCCAGCCGCGGGTCACCTGCTACCGGGTGGGAATTCGCATGGATACGCCGCAGATGCCCGCGCTCCTGACCTCGAGCGGGCGGCCGGGCTTCTACTTCCGCGTGCTCGAGGAAGGCGAGGTCGGTGCCGGCGACCCGATCCTCCTGGTCGAGCGGGGCCCGGAGCGCATGAGCGTCGCGGAGGTCAATGCGCTGCTGTACTCGTCCGACCACCCGCGCGACCGGCTCGAGCGGGTGCAGCGCATCCCGGCGCTGTCGCGCGGCTGGCGGCGCTCGTTCGAGGCGCTGGCACGCCCTCAGGCCGCGCGCACGGCGGCAGCGGGTTTCGTCCGCTGCGCGTCGCGCAAATCGATCGCGAATGCGCGGACGTGATCTCCCTGTCGCTGCGTCCGACGGACGGACGGCGGCTCACGCCTGCGCTCGCCGGACAATTCGTCGTGCTGCGCTTGCGCGCGACGCCGGACGGACCCCCGATCTTTCGCAGCTATTCGCTGTCCGGGCCTGTTTCCGATGAGCAGTACCGCATCAGCGTCAAGGTCGAGCCGCACGGCGCCGCCGGGAACTACCTCGAGCGCAAGCTGCAAGCGGACGACGTCGTCGACGTCAGCGAGCCCAGAGGCAGCTTCACTTTGCGCCCGGGCGACGGGCCGGTTGCGCTGCTGAGCGCCGGAATCGGCGCGACCCAGGTG
>JBOIFB010000477.1:0-1512 GCA_050741415.1 Burkholderiales bacterium
AGGCTGCGTACGGCGCGGCCACCTGGAACACGTAGCGGTGGCCTGCTCTCAGCACCGACTGCGTGACGCCGGTCGCGTTGATCAGCACCCTGTGCGCGCGGTCGGCGGCGGCGGCGGCGCCGCGCGACGCAGCGGACCCGAACGGACCGATCAACAGGTCGGCGCGCTGCTCGCGCATCAGGCGCTCGTACAGCCGCTCTGCCGTGACTGCCTCCGAGCGGTCATCGATCAGGCGCAGCTCCACGCGCCGCCCGAGCAGGCCGCCCGTGGCGTTGACCTCGTCCTGCCACAGCAGCAACGCCTCGCGGTAGCCCGCCGCAAGCTCGGCGAGCTGGCCCGTCTGCGCCACCGCAGCGCCCACGACCACGGGTCCCGTCTGCGTCTGTGCCTGAGTGCACGCGGGCGCGAGCGCCAACAGCAGCGCCAGCAGCGGCGCGCGCAATTCATTCATCGCTTGCCCTCGATTCAAATCGTCCAAACTCCGGCTCCAAAGTAAGGTGTGACAAAATCCGCGTCAAGGAACATCTCACCCATGCCGCAGAACAGCTTCCTCGCCCAGCTTTCCGCCATCGTCGGCAGCGAACAGGTGCTCACGCAGCCGCAGGATACCGCGCCGTATTTCACCGACTGGCGGCGGCGATACCATGCCGCGGCCGAGTGCGTGGTACGCCCCGCGAGCACGGCCGAGGTCTCACAAGTGGTTCGACTGTGCGCGCGCGAAGGCGTTGCGCTCGTGCCCCAGGGCGGCAACACCGGATTGTGCGGCGGCTCGGTTCCCACCGGCGCGAAGCGCGAGATCGTACTGTCGCTTGCGCGCATGAACCGGGTCCGCGAGCTCGACGCGCTGAACGATACCTTGACCGCGGAAGCAGGATGCGTGCTGGCTCAAATCCAGCGCGCAGCGGAGGACGCGGGACGGCTCTTTCCGCTCTCGCTTGGCGCCGAAGGCAGCTGCATGATCGGCGGCAACCTGTCGACCAACGCAGGCGGCGTGAACGTGCTGCGCTACGGCAACGCGCGCGCGCAGGCGCTGGGGCTCGAGGTCGTGCTGCCCGATGGCCGCATCTGGAACGGACTGCGCGGACTGCGCAAGGACAACACGGGCTACGACTTGAAACAACTATTCATCGGCGCCGAGGGCACCCTCGGCGTGATTACCGCGGCGGTGCTGAAGCTGTACCCGCGGCTATCCGCCGGCGCGACCGCCTGGATCGCGGTCGGGAGCCCCGCGCGCGCGGTCGAGCTGCTGGCTCGTCTGCGCGAACGCCTCGGCGACCGCTTGAGCGCGTTCGAGCTTATATCCCGTGTGTGCCTCGACACCGTACTCGCGCACGCTCCTGGCACCCCCGATCCGCTCGCGGAACGACACGCCTGGTACGTGCTCGCGGAACTTTCCGACAGCGGCGAGCCGGCTGCACTGCAGGGGCTCGCCGAGCAGGCGCTGCTCGAATGCGCCGAGCACGGCGTGCTGCAGGACGTCGCGCTCGCGCACAGCGAGGCGCAGGAACGCGC
>JBOIFB010000478.1:0-1504 GCA_050741415.1 Burkholderiales bacterium
TCGGTGGTGTAGACGTCCATCGCGTCGATTTCGCCCTGCGCCAGCGCTTCGTAGGCGAGCCCGTGGTCGAGCCCGCGCGGAATCTGCGGCAGTCCGTAGGCCGACTTGAGCCCCAGCCAGCCGTCGCGCCGGCCGAGGAACTCCTGGCTGAAGCCGAGCTTGAGCTGCGGATGCTGCGCCAGGTCCGAGATCGTCTTGACTCCCAGGCGCTCGGCCTCGCTGCGGCGCATGCCGATGGCGTAGGTGTTGTTGAATCCGAGCGGCACGCCCGCCTCGAGCCCGAGCCGGTGCAGGTGCAGGTTGAGCGCGCGCAGGTCGGGCGAGCGCTGGCGCAGCTTCAGGATCTCGCGCGCGATGGTGCCGGTGTATTCGGGATAGACGTCGATCGCCCCGGCGCGCAGCGCCTGGAACAGGATCGCAGTGCCGCCCATCCCCGGCCGGTACTTGGCCGGCTGACCCGCAGCACGCGCGGCCTGGGTCAGGATCTCGCCCAGGATGTAGGACTCGGTGAAGCGCTTGGAGCCGACCTGGAGCGGCTCCGCGGTGCGCGCGCCGCCGCAAGCCACGAGTGCGAACGCCGCTGCGAGCAGTGCGGCGGCCGCCCTCAGGCTGCGAGCTCCACGTCCAGGAACTGCAGCGCGGCAAGGCTCGAGTACAGACCGGCCTCGCGCATCAGCTGTGCATGCGTGCCCTGCGCCACGATTGCGCCGCGCTCCAGCACCACGATCCGGTTCGCGTGACGCACGGTGGCGAGCCGGTGCGCGATCACGAGCGTCGTGCGCCCGCGCTCGAGCTCATCGAGCGCCCGCTGCACCATGCGCTCACTCACGGCGTCGAGCGAGCTGGTCGCCTCGTCCAGCAGCAGGATCGGCCGGTCGGCAAGCAGCGCGCGGGCGATCGACAGGCGCTGGCGTTGCCCGCCCGAGAGCGTCACGCCGCGCTCGCCGAGCAGCGTGTCGAGCCCTTGCGGAAGGCGCTGGATGAATTCGAGCGCGAACGCGCGCTCGCAGGCACGCTCCACCGCGGCGCGCTCCGCCTGCGGCCTGCCGTAGCGCACGTTATCGAGCACGCTGGCGGCGAAGATCACCGGCTCCTGCGGCACCACCGCCAGCAGACTGCGCAGCGCGCGCGGGTCGAATTCGCGCACGTCGACGCCGTCGATACGCACTGCGCCGGACTGCGGATCGTAGAAGCGCGCCAGCAGCGCGAATACCGTCGACTTGCCCGCGCCCGAGGGGCCCACCAGCGCTACCCGCTCGCCGCGCGCGATCCTGAGCGAAAAACCCTGCAGCGCGGCGAACGCGGGACGCGCCGGGTAGGCAAAGCTGACGCCGTCGAATTCGATCTCGCCGCCGGCCTGCGCACCCGGCTGGCGCGGCTGCGCCGGCGCGACGATGCCCGGCGCGGTCTCGAGCAGTTCCATCAGGCGCTCGCTGGCGCCCGCCCCACGCTGCAGCTCGCTCCACACCTCCGACACCGTTCCGGCGCCCCCTGCCACCACCAG